>JAQYAH010000012.1 GCA_029227635.1 Clostridiales bacterium | reverse complement strand
GGAGCAGCGCTGTGAGTTCGACGGTGTGGAGACTGTTCTCGATCAGAACGGCAAGTACTGCTGCGTTCCGGTTACTCACAAAGTAACGCTCGGCGAGATCGTGGATCTTCTCGAGGAGTTCAAGAGCCAGCCTGCATCGCTCATGATGCCAAAGATTCCTGAGGGCAGCTTCGCAAAGAAGCTTTTCTCCCTTTATCTGACTTATCTCCCTGCGGACAAGTTCAAGTATGAAATGAAGATGAACTGTGACGACAGGGGAAGCTTCACCGAGCTTGTGCACACCGAGGACTGCGGCCAGGTATCCATCAATATCAGCAAGCCGGGCATTACGAAGGGTCAGCACTGGCACAACTCGAAGTGGGAGCAGTTCATTGTCGTTCATGGACATGGACTGATTCAGGAGAGAAATATCAATACCGGCGAAACGGTTGAGTTCGAGGTTAGCGGGGACAAGATAGAGAGCATCTATATGATTCCGGGATGAACTCACAATATTATTAATCTGAGCGAGACAGAGGACCTTGTTACTGTGATGACTTGTAATGAGGTGTTCAATCCGGAGAGACCGGATACGTTCTTTGAGGAAGTGTAGAAGTACGAGCCGGGGAAGGGAATGCCTCGGCTCAAGTCATATAGAATAAACAAAGCTGACGCAGCATCGGTGATATACGAGGTAAACGTTTGGATTTATTTGAGATAGTTACAACATATAGCCCTGTTCTGACCGCAAGGGAACTGCTGGCCGGCGGACTGGTGCTTGCCGCAGCTGTGCTGGGGTCGGTGCACCTCTATCACAGGAAGAGGATCAGGGCTTCGCAGGCTGCCGCGATATCTGCGATGACGGCTTTTCTTTTGCTCGTCGCTGGGGTAACTCTTCTGAGCAGGCCGCCGTGGGAGAGAAGCTATGAGCTGATGCCGTTCTGGTCGTACGGGGCGATTGCTCGCGGGATGCCGGGGATGCTGCGGGAGGTGGTGCTTAACTGCATTATGCTTTTGCCTGCGGGAGTGCTGCTTCCTTTCATCTTTGGCCGGCCTTTGAGGTGGCACCGGGGGCTGCTGTTTGGCGTGGTCTGCTCGGGGTGCATTGAGATTGCGCAGCTTGTGAGCTGCAGGGGGCTCTGCGAGACTGATGACGTTATCCACAACTCCATCGGGTGCATGGTGGGGTGCGTCGTGGGCAGCTGGGTGATTGGCAGGCTGCAAGGCAGGAAGACGGGGGATAATGATGAGTAATAGTGTTTTAGAATACAAAGGATATCATGCAATAATTTCAGTTGATTTTTCAACAAATACAGTAAGAGGAAGAATTGAAGGTATTAACGATTTAGTTGGTTTTTAAAGCGAAAGTATTGATACGATTGAACAGGAATTCAGATCTGCTGTAGATGACTATTTAGAGTTCTGCAAAGAAGTCGGTAAAGAACCGGAGAAGGAGTAGAGGTAGTGACCCTCGGAAATATAAATTGAGAATTTAGAGTGAGGCTCGAGGGGATTAAAAGCGGTGAGCTATTGCAGGATATAGTGGTTTCATTGTTGATATTAGAGAAACAAGGTCATCTAGTTTTGTGATAAAATATGGATAGTAAAAAGGTGAGTGAAATCATTGCTTCATAACAAATAGGGGGTGTGTCTTAGGTTGTATAGAGAAAGAATGGAATTGTATAGACAACTGGAGGAACAGCTGAATACAAAAGTATTGGTATATATTACAAGTGACAGACCTAACATGGGGACACAAATAGCAACGGATGTTATTGACAGCTTTATTTCACATTTAGACAAAATAGGCCCATGCAAAAGAATATCGCTATATCTGTACACCAGAGGTGGAGATACCTCTGCTGCAAGAAATATCGTTAATCTGTTGCGAATGTATGCAGATGAATTACAGGTTATCGTGCCTCATAAGGCGCACAGTTCAGGAACAATTATTAGCCTGGGGGCTAATGAGATTATTATGACTAAACAAGCTACACTAGGGCCGATAGATCCAAGCTTGCATACCCCGATTAACCCTAGGATTCCTGAAGGGGATATCTATCCGGTTAGTGTTGAAGCTGTTAAGGGGTATCTTGAGTTCGCAAAAGACGAGATGGGTATTAAAGATGATGCATCTCTTACATGTATTTTTGAGAAACTCACGGACTATGTTCATCCGTTAGTTTTAGGAGAGGTGTATCGATCTAAGGCTCAGATTCAGATGATGGCTGAGAAGCTGCTTCAATACCAGGTTACTGATCCTGAAAAAGTCAAAAAGATTATTGAATTTCTTTGCAGTGAATCTGGGAGTCATGATTATACAATTAACAGACGAGAGGCAAAGAATGAATTAGGGTTAAATATCGTAAAACCTTCGGATGAACAGTACGCAATAATTAAAAAAATATATGACGATATCAATGACGAACTGTTGTTTAGTAAACCATTCTTAATTACAGAAGTAAATGGGGCATACGCTGTTAGAAGATGCTTATTGGAAAGTGTAGTTGGTGGATCGGATTACTTTTCAACAGAAGGAGTTGTTGTTCGTGGAAAGATGCCCGATGGACAAGTTGCTGTTCAGAATAGAGTGACCTTTGAGGGGTGGCGTCATGATTATTCCTCAGAACAATTACAAATAATATCAGATAATGAAGAAGGGGATGTCGTTTATGAAAGAAGTGAGAAATTTCAGACATAGTACCACAACATCATATACAGCATATCAACCTATTATCACTTCTGCGATACCAACAGATACAGAGAAATACGTTGTGATTAATTCTGAAGATATCATTATTGATGTTGAGGATCCAGGAAAGTACTCTGTATTTGATATTGCCAACTGGTTTTTAACTAAAGGGCCGATGACCCAAAAGAAGATGCAGAAGTTATGTTACTATGCTCAAGCTTGGTGCTATGCACTGAAAGGTTTCCGTCTTATGGACACAGACTTTCAGGCATGGGTTCATGGCCCGGTATCACCAGCACTTTGGGAGCGGTTCAAGTCGTTTGGATATGATCCTATATGTATCAAAGGTAATATCGACTTCGCGATTTCAGATGAAGATCTTAAGCTTCTTGAAGATGTGTGGGATACTTATGGAGACAGCACAGGAAATGCTCTTGAGATGCTTTCTCACAGAGAACTGCCTTGGATAGAGGCAAGAAGAGGTTATGACCCTGAAGAGAGGTGCACGGTTGTTATTTCTCCTAACACAATGGCCTCTTACTATAAGTCAATTTATTCCGGCGATTAGAGAATGTCAAAGTTAACGCAAAAACAGAATAGGGAAGTACCTTTTGAACTGTGTTTTAAGTATCCTTTGGAGAATGGTTATACATTCAAAGATCTTACTCGTGAAAATGTGAAGGAATTTCAAAAATTCCTGAATAAAGTATCTCGAATGACAGTATCTCAGGTAGATAAAGAATTCTCTCGTAAACCAGATACAAATGATGTATACAAAGGGATGCAAGTATATCATTATGAGGTAACAAAAGGTTTCCGCATTCATGTCGTTATTGAAGCAGGGTATTACAAGATAATACGTTTGGATCCAAGACATAAAGTACATCGATGCTAGTTTTGAAACGAGCCTGGGCAATTGCCCAGGCTCATAGCTTAATTATAGATAAAACTCCTTATACCACTCCGCGAATTTCCTAAGTCCGTCTCTCAGGCTTGTGTTCGGCTTGAAGCCGTAGTCTCTTTCGAGCGGTTCTGTGTCTGCAAAGGTCACAGGCACGTCGCCCGGCTGCATTGGGACGAGCTCTTTGTGCGACTCGAAGTCGTAGTCGGCAGGGAGCACCTCTGCTCTTATAAGTTCCTGCTGGAGGATATCCACGAAATCCAGCAGGTTCTCGGGATTGCTGTTTCCTATGTTGTATACGGCATATGGAGGAACAGGCAGTCCGTCCTCTCCGATAGCTCTGTCAGGAGCGCCTTTCATTACTCTCTTTACACCCTCAACGATGTCATCCACATATGTGAAGTCACGCTTGCAGTTGCCGTAGTTGAAGATCTGAATTGTCTCTCCCTTGAGGAGCTTGTTGGTGAATCCGAAGTAAGCCATGTCAGGTCTTCCGGCAGGTCCGTACACCGTAAAAAATCTAAGTCCTGTCGAAGGAATGTTGTACAGCTTGCTGTATGAGTGGGCGAGAAGCTCGTTGCT
>JAQYAH010000011.1 GCA_029227635.1 Clostridiales bacterium | reverse complement strand
CGGATAGCACCTGCCTGGCCTGTGAAGCCACCGCCCTTAACTGTTACGTTAACATCAAACTTATCTGCTGTATCTGTAGCAACGAGGGGCTGACGAACGATAACTTTGAGAGTCTCAAGACCAAGGTACTCGTCGATGTCTCTCTTATTGATTGTGATCTTACCTGTGCCAGCTGTAAGGTATACTCTTGCAACTGAAGATTTTCTACGTCCTGTTCCGTAATAACTTGTAGCCATTATTATCTCCTCCTGTCAGACTAGAATGTGAGAAGCTCGGGCTGCTGAGCCTGCTGCTTGTGCTCAGGTCCAACATAGATGTGAAGCTTCTTGATCATCTTTCTTCCTAAGGGACCCTTGGGAAGCATTCCCTTGACTGCGAGTTCTACTACCTTCTCAGGCTTCTTCTGCATCATCTCAGCAAGAGATGTTACTCTCATACCGCCAACATAATCAGAATGATTGTAATACTTCTTCTGAAGCATCTTCTTACCGGTAACTTTGATCTTATCTGCATTTACGATAATTACATAATCACCTGTGTCAACGTTGGGTGTGAAAACCGGCTTATTCTTACCTCTGAGGATCTTAGCTGTTTCTGATGCAAGGCGACCGAGAACCATGCCTTCAGCATCGATAACATACCATTTTCTCTCAATCTTCTCCGGATTTGCCATGTATGTGCTCATGGATATTCCTCCTCGAAAAATCAAATGTCATATTGTTTCTTCGCTACTATCTAAACCAAATCGCTTCACTCCGGGGCATTGGTGCTCCGCGATTTTAAGTCAAGTCGTACTGATATAGTATACGATATTGCTATTGTCAGTGTCAACACTTTTTGTAATCAAATTCAAAAACCTCCTTGCTTCTCCAAAAAGGTTTTCCGTAGGGCTTTTCGGAGTTTGCTGCCGTAAATCATTTATGATAAGGCTCTCCGCATATTATTTTAAATCCCCGGTATATCTGCTCTAGAAGAATTACTCTCATGAGTTGGTGGGGAAAAGTAAGTCTTGAAAAAGAAAGGCGCATGTCAGCTTCCTTAAGGACCTCCTTGGAAAGACCCAGGGAGCCGCCAATAACAAAAGCAATGTGGCTCTGGCCTCTCACCGGAAGAACTTCCAACACATTGCTCAGCTCCTCTGAGGACACGTCCCGGCCTTCCAGGTCGAGAATGATCCGATAGGCTCCGGAGGGGATCTTGTCCAGGATCTTTTTGCCTTCCTTAAAGCGAATCATATCCTCCATGGCATCGCTGGCATTATCCGGTGTAGGCTCATCCGGCACCTCAATAATGTTAAGACTGCAGTATCTCGCCAACCGCTTGGAGTACTCCGAAATGGCGTCCTTCCAGTATTTTTCTTTTAGTTTTCCAACTGCAACAATAGTAATCCTAATCATAATCCTCGTAGTAATCTCTTATCTCACCGTGTCGAAAACAGCTCGTCAGATGGTCGTTCACCATACCGATAGACTGCATGAATGAATAGACGATGACCGTACCCACAAAGGAGAATCCTCGCTTTTTGAGATCCTTACTGATAACGTCCGACAGCTCGTCACTTATCGGAATCTCCTCAGGTGTCTCAAATCGGTGAAGAATCTGCCGACCCTTCGTGAACTGCCAGATATAGCGGTCAAAAGACCCGAACTCCTCTCTGACCTTAATGAAGGCCCGGGCATTTTTTACCAGGGCATCCAGCTTTCTCCGGTTCCTAATTATATCCGGATTTTCCATGAGCTCGACAATCTTTGTCTCATCGTACTCCGCCACTTTCTCATAGTCGAAATCTGCAAAAGCCTCCCTCATAGCTCCCCGCTTCATGAGAATAGTGTCCCAGGAAAGCCCCGCCTGCTGCCCCTCAAGGATCAGCATCTCAAAGAGCTTTCTGTCGTCGTGCACCGGGATGCCCCACTCCTTGTCGTGGTAGGCGATGCTTCTTTCACTTTTAGCCCAGGGACACCGATCTTCGGGATACTCTATGCTCACAAGGGTAAGTCCCGCTGCTGGCGCCACCGGTTTTGCAAAGCCTTTTGTCCTCTCTTCCAGGATTTTTTTTACTTCCTCCGGGGGAATGTTTTTCATGCCCACCCGCATGAGCACTCCGGCAATGAGGCGCACCATGTGATAGAGAAATCCGTCTCCCTTGACCCGAATGAGGATCTCGTCCTGATTTTTTTCGATGTCGATGGAGTAGACAGTTCTGACCGTGGATTCCTTTGTGGTTTTTACGGAACAGTAACTGGCAAAATCCTGCCGCCCCACAAGATAAGCCGCTCCCTGTCTCATAAGCTCCGGGTCCAGGTCATGATAGCAATAGGCGGCATAAAGTCTTTTCAGGGGATCCTTAACCTTCGCATTGTAGATGCGGTACTCGTAGGTCTTAAGGGTCCGGCGGTATCGGGGATGGAACTCTTTTGAGACTTCCTCCGACTTCATTATTCCGATGTCCTTTGGAAGCTCCGGGTTCAGGACGTAGGGAAACTTATCCCCGGGGATGGTGGATCTTGTGTCAAAAACACACACATTTCCTTTTGCATGGACTCCCGCATCGGTGCGGCTGGCTCCGATCAGTTCCACCGGCTCCTTAAGCACCCGGCAGAGGGTCTCTTGGAGCACCTGCTCCACCGTGACAGCGTCCTTTTGCCTTTGAAAGCCACTGTAATTAGTACCGTCGTAAGCCACCGTCAGCTTGATTCTGCGTAAAGTTGTGGGCTTATCGGATCTGGTCATTTTTTTCTCCTCATCAAAAGATCCAGAAATGGATCGGTAATCTTCCGATAGCAATGCCGGCCGCCAGGTAAAGCACCAGGATCAGATAGGCGATCCTGTCGATTTTTCCATAGATAAGGGGCTTCATCTTGGTGCGTCCCTCACCGCCGCTGTAGCAGCGGGATTCCATGGCTGTGGCCAGATCGTTGGCTCTTCTGAAGGCGGAAACAAAAAGAGGTACCAAAATGGGCACCATGGCCTTAGCTCTCTGAATAATGTTGCCGGATTCCAGGTCTGCGCCTCTGGCGGTCTGGGCCTTCATGATCTTGTCCGTCTCCTCCATGAGAATAGGGATGAACCTGAGGGCAATGGACATCATCATGGCGATCTCGTGAACCGGGACTTTAATGGCCTTCAGGGGGTTCATGAGTTTTTCCATGCCGTCTGTCAAGGCGTTTGGCGTGGTGGCAAGGGTCATCAGAGAGGCTCCCACAATGAGCAGTACCAATCGTACCGCCATCAAAATGGCAACCTTCAGCCCGGCGTCGGTGATCTTAATAAAACCCACCTGGAAAAGGACATTTCCCGGGGTAAAAAACATGTTGAACACCACCGTGATCATCAAAAGGATTATGATTCCCTTGAGTCCCTTCAGCATATATTTTAAGGGAATCCGGGAAATGCGGATCACTGTCATGAGGAACAGGCCCGCAAAAAGATATCCCAGCGGATTTTTCACAAGAAACAGTGACACCAGATAGACCAGGGTGCCAACCAGCTTGACTCTGGGATCCAGCCGATGGATCACGCTGCCTGTGGGATAATACTGTCCTAAAGCTATTTCTCTCATTCTTTTCGTCCTAAAACTCTCAAAATTTCTTCGCAGGCTTCATCAACCCGGGTGATCTCCGTATCCACCATGATTCCCTTATCTCTGAGGCTGTGCATGATGTAGGTGATCTGCGGTGCGGAAAGTCCGTACTCCTCCAGCTCCTTATAGTGTCGAAAGACTTCTCTGGGGGTACCGTCCTGCCTCAGCTTTCCGGAATCGATGACGATGACCCGCTCCACATATTCAGCAATATCATCCATGGAATGGGATACCAGCACCACTCCAAGGCCGGATTTTTCGTGCAGCTCTCTTATCTGACCCAGAATGTCATCTCTGCCCCTGGGGTCAAGACCGGCAGTGGGCTCGTCCAATATCAAATAGTCCGGCTGCATCGCCAGAACTCCCGCTATGGCAACCCGTCGCTTTTGTCCTCCCGAGAGTTCAAAAGGGGATTTTTTCCAGTATTTCTCCGAAATACCGGTCATCAATAGGGCCTCTGCGGCTCTCTTTTCACACTCCTCCTTGGAAAGTCCCTGGTTCAGCGGTCCGAAACAGACATCCTTCATGACCGTCTCCTCAAATAGCTGGTACTCCGGATACTGAAATACCAGCCCCACCTTCTGGCGAAGTTCCTTCATGGGGTAGTCCTTTTCGTAGATGTTCCGACCGTCGTAGATGATCTCCCCGGAGGTTGCCCTTATCAGTCCGTTGAGATGCTGGATCAGGGTGGACTTGCCGGACCCGGTGTGACCGATTATTCCCAGAAACTGTCCTTTTGGAATGGAAAAAGAAATATCCGTCAGCGCCTTTTTCTCCATAGGGGTCCCGAGGCCGTATACATAATTCAGATTTCTTACTTCAAGCGACATATTGCCTCCGTCAACTCCTCCATGTGAAGGATTCCTTTGGGAATATCAAGTCCCTTTTTTCTGAGTCTGTCCGCAAGGCGGGTGACCTGAGGAACATCAAGCTTCAGCTTCTCCAGCTCCTCCGCCCGGGAAAACACTTCCCTGGGAGTTCCCTGCATTACGACTTTTCCTTCGTTCATTACAAAAATACAGTCCGCATCTGTAACCTCTTCCATGTAGTGGGTGATCCAGATCACAGTCATATTCTCCTCCCGATTGAGGCGCCTGACTGTGTTTAGAACTTCCTGTCTGCCCAGAGGATCCAACATGGCTGTGGATTCGTCCATGATGATGCATTTGGGATGGATTGCCACGACTCCAGCTATGGCAACTCTCTGCTTTTGTCCGCCGGACAGGTGGTTGGGGGAAGCTGTTCTGTACTCCTGCATTCCCACTGCATCCAGGCCTTCGTCCACTCTCTCCCAGATCTTCTCCGTGGGAATTCCTATATTCTCCGGTCCGAAGGCGACGTCCTCCTCCACCACGGAAGCGATGATCTGGTTGTCAGGATTCTGGAAAACCATTCCGGCGCTCTGACGAATGTCCCAGATTCTTTTACCGTCCCGGGTGTCAATGCCGTTCACGGTGACAGTACCCTCCGTGGGCAAAAGCAGAGCATTCAGATGCTTTGCCAGGGTAGACTTTCCTGAGCCGTTATGTCCCAGAATGGCAATAAAATCTCCAGTCTTCGCGTTTATCTCAACCCCGTCGATAGCTCTGAAGGTGCCTTTGATCTCCCCTTCTTCATCTCTCACCGGATATTCATATGTAAGACTGCTGGTTTTTATCATTTCCATCAAATGCTTATTTCCCTTCGATTATCGAAAAAATATCCTCCACCCGGGGAGCAATAAAAGCCGCGCCGGCCTTTGTCAGCTCGTCCCTGCTTCCGTAGCCGTAAAGTACTCCAATGCAGTCAAGCCCGTTTTTGGCTGCTCCTTCCACATCATGGAATCGGTCTCCCACCATGATAACCTGGGACCGGTCAGTAATTCCGAGGGTATTCAGG
>JAQYAH010000010.1 GCA_029227635.1 Clostridiales bacterium | reverse complement strand
GTTAGTCATCAATAATATAAGCAAAACCTATGGTGAAAAGAAAGCGGTGGACAACATCAGTCTCCACATCGAGCCCGGCGATCTCTACGCTGTGATCGGTCACAACGGAGCCGGAAAGACCACCCTCATGAAAATGTGTGTCGGAATTCTTGATCCTGATGTCAACTCTGACGCCGGGGAGATCTACATCGACGGCGTATCCGTAATGAAGGATCCTTTGACCTGCAAAAAGAACATTGCCTACATTCCCGACAACCCGGATCTCTACGATTTCATGTCCGGAATCAAGTATCTAAATTTCATTGCGGATGTTTTTGGGGTGAGTGCCGAGGACAGAAAAGAGCGCATCCGCAAATATGCCGATCTCTTCGAGATCGCCGACGATCTTGCCTCCCCTATTGCGGCTTATTCTCACGGCATGAAACAGAAGCTGGCAATAATCTCGGCCTGGATCCATCAGCCGAAGCTGATCCTTATGGATGAGCCTTTTGTTGGTCTGGATCCCAAAGCCTCCCACATCCTCAAAGAGATGATGCGGGAGATGTGCAATGCGGGAGGAGCAATCTTTTTCTCCACCCACGTGCTGGAGGTGGCAGAGAAGCTCTGCGATAAGGTTGCCATCATAAAGAGCGGCCGGCTTATCCGCAAAGGTACCATGGATGAAGTCAAAGGCGACGATTCGCTTGAGGATGTATTCCTTGAACTGGAGGAAGAAACATGCTGAAGACCCTTCTAAAAAAGAACCTGACTCAGATCTTCCGAGGCTACTTTTACGATGCAAAGAAGAACAGAGCCCGTTCAAAACTGTCGATAGTTTTGTATTTTGTATTTTTTGTAGTGATCATGGTGGGAGTTCTTGGAGGAATGTTTACCTTCCTGTCCCTTTCCATCTGCAGACCTCTGGAAGAAGTCGGAATGGGCTGGCTGTATTTCGCGCTTATGGGGCTTTTGTCAGTAATCTTTGGAACCTTCGGAAGCGTGTTCAACACCTTCTCCGGGCTGTATCTCGCCAAGGACAACGACTTGCTTTTGTCCATGCCAATCCCGGTAAGCGCAATTATGATATCCAGACTCCTCATGGTGTACATCATGGGAGTTATGTACTCCGGAGTGATCCTCATTCCCGCGATCGTGGTTTACTGGATCATGGTAAGCCCCGGGGCTCTGGTGATGTTGAGCAGCATCATCTTCGGACTTTTGATCTCCATCTTCATCCTGAGCATTTCCTGTGCTCTTGGCTACGTGATCGCAAGAATCAGCTTAAAGCTTCGTCACAAAAGCTTTATCACCGTCATCGCCTCTCTGGCGTTCCTGGGCGCTTACTATTTCTTCTATTTTAAGGCCCAGACCGTAATTCAGGATCTCATTTTGAATGCCGCGATGTACGGCACCCGGATTCAGGGAAATGCCTACCCTGTCTATCTTTTTGGAAGGGCAGCAGTTGGAGACGGTATTGCGCTTCTCATAGTTGGTGGAGTGGTAGTAGTATTTTTTGCTGTTGTGTGGTGGATGATCTCCCGGAGCTTTATCCGGATCGTCACATCCAGCGGCCATCAGGTAAAAACAGTATACCGGCAAAAGGCAGTGAAGACTAAAAGTGCTTTTGGCGCTCTTCTCGCAAAAGAATTCGCTCGCTTCACCCAGAGTTCCACCTACATACTCAACTGTGGCCTTGGGATTCTTATGATGCCGGTTGGTGGTGTGATGCTTCTTATTAAAGGCGATATGATTGTGGAGATCTTCGGAGAAGTATTCGGCAGGGGCAGCGGGTCCACTCCCATGATCCTTTGCGGTATGGTATGCCTGCTGGCATCCATGAATAACATGGCGGCCCCTTCGGTTTCTCTTGAAGGCAAAAGCCTCTGGCTCACCCAGTCAATCCCGGTAAAGCCTAGCAAGGTGTTGGAGGCAAAAATCGACCTGCAGCTCATCCTCACCGGAGTGCCTATGCTGTTTTGCCTGGTGTGCCTTGGAATCGTTTACCCCTACACCCTGGGAGAATTTCTTGTGACTGCAGGGTTGATGGCGGCCTATCTTGTATTCCAGGCTCTCTTTGACATGTTCCTTGGCCTTAAGATGCCTAACGTAAGTTGGAACAGCGAGGTGACCCCCATAAAGCAGAGCGCCTGTGCGGTAATCTCACTGTTTGGCGGATTTGGCTATATTGCCCTTGTAATGGTAGGATTTTTCCTGGCCGGCGGTGTAAAACTGGGCTTCATCCCCTATGCCTCCATCGTCGCTGGAGTCACAGTGGTGATAAGTCTGATTCTCAGAATGTGGATCTATACTCGGGGCTGCCGGATTTTCTCGACACTTTAATATTGCTGCGAATCTAAAAAAGACGTGCTTTTGGGCACGTCTTTTTTTCAGACCTTTTTCACCGCACAGGTCATTTTATTAGCACAGAATGGTTTAGTAACCGCCGTAGTTTCCTCCTTATGGGATATTTTATATACAATAGTTTAATCCAAAACCCAATAAGGAGGTAGATACTGTGACAAAGGGTAAAAACAACTACAAGTTGGATTATTACTGCGACAGGTGGCTTTTGCAGCGGAGAAACAGGATATAGGAGGGGACATATTTCAAGTATGAAAATATGTTGGGAAAGCACATAAAACCCTGCCTGGGAGATCTTTTTCCCCAAAATATTCGCATGGAGCAAGTAATAGAATTTGAGCAGGTGCTAAGCAG
>JAQYAH010000009.1 GCA_029227635.1 Clostridiales bacterium | reverse complement strand
AGAAATGGTCAATCACGCAGTAAAAAGCAGAACAGCGTGACTTCACGCCACGCTGTTCTCGCTAAATAATATGAACCTGTCTTATTACGAACTACCCTCAGGTGCTCTTTTTTACATATCTAATCAATCTGTCCCCCTCACTCCACTCTACAAACCCTGTCCGTGTACTGCTTAAGGTTGAACCTGCAGCTTCCCGTGCTTACAAGTTCAGCCACGGTCTCTCCCACGATGGCAGACATGACCACGGAGCTCTTAAAGCCGGAAGCCAGGATGAGTCCCGGGATCGGGCTCTGTCCGAAGTAAGGCTCGTAGTCCTCGGTGAAAGGTGAAGAAGCCACCCAGCTTCTCAGTATCTTGATATTCTCAAGACAGGGGAAGACCCGGACAAGCTCTGCCTTTATGCGTCTGCAGTGCTCCCCGGAGGAGCAGTCGTGATATATCGGATCCACAGATTCATAAGGTTTGGTGGTCTCGGCGAAGAGCATGTTTCCGTAGATGCTCTGGCTCACACAAAGGGAAGCGGAGACTCCGTCCTGACTGTGAGAGTCCAGGAAAAAGCCCGCCGAGGAGTAGTAGTTTCTGAGGAAAGGTCTTATTGCCTCTGAGACAAAAGACTCCGCCTTGGTGGTGAGCACCGGCACAAGGATGCCTGCGGTGCGGCAAATGGCCATGGTTCCGGCTCCGGCGGCCACAACTACGTTGTCACTCCGGTACTCGGTACCGTCCTTTAAGATGATGCCCCTGCACTCACCGGCTTCCATGATAAGGGCGGCTACCGGGACGTTTTCCATGACCTTAAGTCCGTGCTCCTTGCCGGCATTTACCAGGGCGTATAGGTAGTGAAAGGGATATACGAAGGCTTCCTTGTGATAGCTGGCGGCAAGGATTGAGCCCGGGGCGATGTTGGGTTCCGCCTCCAGAACTTCTTTTTCCGTGAGCCATCTGACGGGAAGACCGGCTTCTTTTTTGCCATTGTATACTTTCTCAAGCTCCGGGAGCTGTCTCTCGTTTTCTGCTACGAGAAGAGAACCTCTGGGAGTGTAGCCGAAGCTTTGGCCCAGCTCTTTTTCCATGGTTCTCATGCGCTCTGCCCCCAAAAGAGTGAGTTCAAGGCTGAGCCCTAAAGAGCTGTCCTGAACCTGAACGCTGCCGAAGTTGGCCCCGGAAGCCCCGCATCCCACCTCTCCGGCATCGACAAGGAGGGTACTTAAGCCACTTTTTGCCAGGAAATATGCACAGGCGCAGCCGTGGTAACCGGCTCCCACAACAATTGCATCGAATTTGTTCATGGTTTTCACCTACCTTTCGAGCCGCTTCATGAATCGGACCTCGTCCTTAAATTCTGAAGGAACCTTTAGAGTGACAAGGACGGTCTTGTTGAAGGCCTTGCGCTTTTCCACTGTTTCGGTTACCGCCTCGCAGACGGGCTGACCCATGCGATCCACTGCGGTCACGATCTGACCTTCCTTTGGAAGTGGAAGATATTCATAGGGAAAAGTAATATATGCGGCATCACAGTCTGAATCTTCGGCAATGAAGAAGATGGCCTGTCCGGAGCAGGCGGCCACACAAGTTTTGCAGCCGATGCATTTGGATTCATCTATATGGGGGAGACTGGTCAGGCTCTCCATGGTTATGGCTCCGACTTTACAGGCGGAGACGCAGGGGTTGCAGGGAATCTCCTGCAGGCACTCGCAAACCGCACATCCTTTTATTCCTGCTTTAGACATTTTTTCCAAACCTCCCCAGGCCGCGCTGAGTCTCAATGACCATACCTTCCTCCAGTGGTGTCACACAGGATCGCACATTGGGGCGTCCGTTGACTACCACCACGCAGTCGTTGCACTGGCCGATTCCGCAGAAGAGGCTTCTGGGCTCCTCCCTTTTGCTGGTGTATCTGAATACGTGGATCCCGTTGTCAAGAAGGGCCGCCGCGATGGGAGCCCCCTCTCTTCCCGAGAGAGTCTTTCCGTCAAAAGTGAACTCCACAAGTCTTCTGTCGGGATAGTCCACAATAGGATGATCTTTAATCTGACAGCTCATAAGAATACCTCCTAAGAATCAGGCTCTAAGCCACATTTTTACTCTTGCCATGGCATCCTTGTACTCACAGTCGTTCAGGATGTTGTGACCGGATTTCTGGAAAAGATGATAGTCCACCAGGTTGGGCAGTTCTTTTGCAACCTCAATCTGCTGCTTCACATCGCAGATGGCGTCATTTGCCGCCACCATGTACCAGGTGGGGGAAGTGACGTTTTTGATCTGTTCAAGGCAAACCGGTGAAAACTGGGCCAGATCCTTTAAAGTCTTGAAGTGCATCCGGTCGTAGGACCAGCAGTACTCTGATAGCTCCGGAGCATAGACCACCCCTCGGATAAAAGGAAAAGTCCGCTCTCCCATCTTTTCGAAATCTGTCTTCAAAAGCTTCTTGTCCCCTAGACCAAAGCCCGGGCACATAGCCAGCACTTTGCCGATCTTTCCGGTGGATGCGTAAAGTCCCGCCGTGTAGATGGACATGGCTCCCCCCAGGGAATGTCCCAGCAGATGGATCTTCTCATATTTGGGAAGAAGCACTTCCACTGCGTTTCTTCCGTCTGACAGCCAGTCTTCGTAGCCGTAGAGCAGCATGTCCTCCACCTTGGTTCCGTGGCCGCTGTAAAGAGGGGCGTACACATCGTAGCCACAGGCGAGGGCCTCCTCTATATAGGGAATAAAATATCCCGGGGAGCTGCTGCAGCCGTGAAAGTAGATGACTGCCTCCTTGTTCCCCTTCTCAATGCTGATTGGCGCACACACCGGTGATGCATATTCTGGTGTCATATTATTCTCCCTCTATCTCTTCAATGGTTCTGATATCCTGATCCACCTGGTGCTTGACTTCCTCCAGGTCCGCAAATTTTCTGGTTCCTCTGACATAATGCCGGATGTCAAGGGTCATCTCCGCCCCGTAGCAATCCTCGTCAAAGTTCAGTATAAAAGTCTCCACCGTGGGCTTTATCACGTTGTCCACCGTGGGTCTAGGTCCAATATTTGTCATGCCCTTGAAGGTGCGATTTCCTATGTGGACCCGGGAGCCGTACACTCCCAGAGGGGGCAAAAGCTTTCCCTCAGGAAGCTGGAGATTAGCCGTTGGAAGTCCCGCTTTTCTTCCGATGGCTTTGCCGTGGACCACCACGCCCTTTAGCATAAGATCGTGCCCCAGAAGGTCCCGGATTTCGGGGTAACTTCCTTTTGCAAAAGCCTCAAAAAGCCTCTCTCTGTTAAGAGGCTCATCCCCGACACAAAAGGCCGGAACCGTCACCACCTCCATGCCGTAGATCCCGGCAAGCTCTCTGATATCGGAAATCTTTTCGTGGTTGTCTCCGAGAATCACTTTCTTTGCGTGAAAGATGGCAAAAAGCACACTCTCGAAGAAATCAGATAGTTCCTCCCCAAACCTTGCCGGCACTGAGTACATGGCCGATATATTCTCTTTTTCAAAAAAAGCTGCCTTCTCATCCTCTGTGTAGATGAAAGAACCTTTCTCGGGGTAAAAGCTTACAACCACCGGGCTCTCCTCCCGTGCGAGGGTCTTTATGACTCTTTGATGCCCCGGGTGTACCCCGTCAAAAAAACCGAAAGCCACCGCTCCCCCGACAATCGGCCGTTCAAAATCAAAATATCTTCTCATCTCTCTATTCTGCAAAACTAACTTTGTTCAATCTCTCGTAAAACTGGCTGTAGAAATCCCTCTCCGGATCGTAGGGTGTGAGAAAAAAGAAGTGGATCAGCATCATGCTCACTTCCCTCATCTCCTCCATATCCTCCATCTCCGAAAGTTCGGCTCCGAAGCGCTTAATAAAGTCGTGCCAGGAAAGGACATACTCCTCATATTTCTTAAGATCGGGAATCCCGAGCCACCGCTCTATTTTAACCTTAGTGCGGTTTTTCTTCAAGCACTCCTCCACCTGGAGATAGTAGGAGAAACCGCCGTTTTCGTAGATCCGCCCCAGCGGAAAAAGCCGGCAGATCCCCGGCCGCCCATGATAGATTCCGCACCGGCCCTCATCATTTAAAAAGCCGCATTTATTAATGATTCCTCCCATCTTAATGTGAGGAAGTACCACTCCGTCGCAGGTGCCAAGCTCCACTTCTTTGCCAAGAAGTTCCACAAAAGGCTTATTCAGCTCCCCGGTCATCATATATACATCGTAGGGATCCAATACAATGGACTCTCCCATATCCATACAGCAGGCGAAACAATCTCTGCAGTCATCGCACCCAAGCTTTGCCAGATCTCCGGAACGGTATCTTCTGCCGTCGGAAATCCGGTCAATATCAACATTTCTTATCATATCAGGCCTCCACCGGGAAAAGCTTTCGGTTCTCCTTCAGGAAGAAACCGATGGTGACAAAAAGGGTCAGGATCTCAGCTATGCACACCGCAAACCATATGCCCTCGATCCCAAAAATACCGGGAAGGATGAGCACCGCTCCCAGCTGGAATACTAGGGTTCTCAGGGATGAGATAATTCCCGAAACCAGTCCGTTTCCAAGGGCCGTAAAGTAGGCCGAGGCGTACACATTGATTCCCATAAAGACAAAAGCCGTGCTGTAGCAGGCAAAAGCATGCCGGGTCATGAGATACAGCTCGTGATCGTATCCCGTGTACAGGTAGGCCAGGGGGCCGGCAAGGGCCAGAGCTGCCCCTGTGAGCAGCACTCCCGCTGTGGCCATGAGCTTCAGGCTTTTGAAAAAGACATTCTTCAGTTCCCCGTAGGTTCGGGCCCCGAAGTTGTAACCGATAATGGGGGCACTTCCCATGCCGTAGCCGAAGAACACCGCCATAAAGATGAAATTCACATACATTATCACCCCATAGGCTGCCACTCCGTCAGCTCCCACATATTTCAGAAGCTGGAGATTGTAGGCAAAGCTGGAGATAGAGATGGACACATTGGCGATGAATTCCGAGGCACCGTTTGTGGCAGCTTTTGCAATTATCTTCCACTCCATGGGAGCTTTTTTGAATCGCAAAGGGGTTCCGTTTCGAACCATGAAAAAGATCAGAGGGATACCTCCCCCGATCACCATACTGCCGCCGCTGGCAAGGGCGGCTCCTTCAAGGCTCCACTTGAAGACTCCCACAAAGAGGAAGTCCAGAAAAATGTTGGTGAGTCCCGAGAGCAAGGTGATCAGAAACCCCAGCTTAGGCCTCTCCGCGGCCACCATAAGAGCCTGAAAGTGAGCCTGAAGCACGTAAAAGGGGACAAAGGGAATCAGTACCCTTGAGTATCTCACGCAGTAGGTGATAAGCTTTCCGCTGGCTCCAAGGGCAATAGAGATCTCCCGGATGAAGACAAAACCAAGGACGGACAATACTACCGAGACTGCCACCGCCGCCGCGGTTATCATGAAGAGATAGCGGCAGGCCCGGTCTTCGTCCTTTTCTCCCAGGGTCTGGGACACCACAGCGGTTCCACCACTTCCCGATATATAGCCGATCATGAAAAGGATTCCAAGAAAAGGCCACACCAGGTTAATGGCGGCAAACGCTTCTTTTCCCGCGTAATTGGACACGAAGAACCCGTCCACCACGCTGTAGATGGAAGTGAAAATCATCATGGCAATGGAGGGCATCACGAACCTCAGGAGTCTTTTGTAGTTAAAGTGATCTGATAACTGAATCATTCTATTCGCTTCTCAGTGCAATAACCGGATCCTGCTTGCTGGCCTTCTTTGAGGGCACAAAGCCCGCCAGCATTGTGAGTACCACGGAAATGATCACAAGAATCACTGCGTATTGTACCGGCAGCACTGCATTGATATTGTAGTTTCCTGTCAGCTTATGTATTACGGCGTTGATCAGAGGGTTAAGCGCCAGTGTCACCCCGATACCTGTAAGTCCCGACAAAAGACCTATAATAAAGGTCTCCGCGTTGAAGATAGAGGACACATTTTTCTTTGAAGCTCCCATAGCTCTTAAGATTCCGATCTCCTTGCGTCTTTCCATGACGGAGATCAGGGTGATAACCGCGATCATAATGGAGGAGACGATAAGGCTCACGGAAACAAAAGCGATGAGCACATAGGAAACCGAATTCACAATGGTCTGCATAGAGCTCATCATGAGGCCGGTCATGTCCGTGTAAGAGATCTTCTTCTCCTCATCGGCTTTTGCATTGTAATCCTCCAGGAAGTTCATGAAGGTTTCCTTGTCTTCAAAGCTTGCAAAATAAAACGAGATGGAAGTGGGCTTGTCCGGGGACTGATAGCCCAGGCTCACCAGGTTGGTTCTGGCGCTGGCGGCTCCCGAGCTTCCCATCATGGTCTCCATGAGGCGGCTCAACTCTTCCTCTGACATATTGAAGGAAAATGCCGAGGCCAGCTTCTCTGGGTCAAGGGAAAAGCTGCTCATAGCCGAAGCGATCTGGGAAAGAGAAGCCGTCATGGGAGCCATGATCTGACCTGTCGCCTCCCCGATACCTGCAGCGATCATAAGGGTCGTATAGTTGGTCATTATCCGGTTTACCACTCCCACTGTGAGGGTGAGGGCACTCTCGTTGGCACATGCCTTCACAAGGAGTGCATAGCCGGGAATCTGTCCCTCGGAGTTGCCGTAATAGGACTGGTTTCCGTCGTTGGAATAGGGAACCTTGCCGGTTTCCGGATCGTACCCCGGTGCACTGCTTTTTACACCGTCATAGTAATCGAGGAACATGGTTCGAACCGCTGTGGCCAGATCGGAGACCTCCGAATCCGACAAAAGCTGAGCCATGGCAAAACCGCTGTCTGCAGAAGGATCCATTCCTGCTGCCTGGGTCACAATGTCCATGTAGGTGCCGGCAGTGATGGTATTCGCTGCCTCCTCCACATTGCTGAGATCCAGCATACCGTCATAGTTGTTGGCGATCTCGTAGTTCTGAATAGCCGCCGTGAGGGCAACCGTGTTCAGTTTTATGAGGGCGGCACTGATCTCTGTCTGAGATGCTCCCTGGGTAATCTTTGCGGCATAGTCGTTGGCCACAGACAGGATGATATTCTGAGTCTGTTCCTGGGAGACTCCTCCGACGGAGAGCCCGCTCATGTTTGTGAGTCCTCCGAAAGCCTCCTTTAAGGCATTCTCATCCACTGTGATCATGTTTGAAAAATCGAGGCCGGAGTCTTTGTTCTCCTCGTCGAATCTTTTGCCGGAGAAAACATCTACTTCCTCATCCGCAAGCTGCTTCTTCACGATCTCGGAATCGGTGGCTGTTTCGATCACATAGGTGGTGAGGTCGGTAGTGTAGGCAACTCCGGAGCTGCTCATACCGGTACCGTTATCGGAGGCAGACACAAGTCCCACTATCTTAAGGGGCTCGGCATTGTCGTACACCTTCTTCATGTACTCCTTGTCTCCCGACATGTCCTCGTACACGTTGTACTCACTGTTATAGAGGTATCTCGCCGTGGGATCCACCAGCTTCAACTCGATTCCCATGAGGTCCTCATAGGTAAAAGTCTTGGGATCGTGCTCCACCTCCGGCTTCTTGCCGGCCATGACATCCGCTACTATAGTCTTCATCTCTGAAATATCCCGAAGTCCCAGAGAATACACCAAAAGATCAGAGATGATAGTCTCGTTGGGAAGTACGATCATTACCTCGTTGTACTTCTCGGGAAGGCGGCCTTCGATCACCCCATAGCGCTCCTTCAAGATCTTCTCATCCGCGGGAACCTCAAAGAAAGCACCGCCGGTACTCATACTCATACCCGCCACGGAACTACCTCCCATGATCTGATTCATCATATTGGAGGGATTGATCTGAGAGATCTTCCCGGTGACATCATCGGTGTATATGAGGGGCTGAACATCGTAGGTGCAGGCCACCCGGGTGACGCTCTTATCCACCTCTTTCCGGTTATCTTCCACGTATTTGAGGAAGGTCTTAAGGTCATTGACTCCGATGGAATCTGCAGTCTCCATCATGTACTGCTTCTCTCTGACTGTGCCCTCCTTCACCTCCTCATCCTCCACGCCCGTCGCCATGGAAAGAATGATGGAAGAAAAATCCGCCGTCTCCTCGGTGATGGTCAGGGGATAGGAAGTTAGCATATCCTCCTGAATCTTATTGATATAATTCTGAAAGCCCTGAGACAAAGACAATATCAGGGCGATGCCTATGATGCCTATAGATCCCGCAAAAGAGGTGAGGATCGTCCTTCCCTTCTTGGTGAGAAGGTTATTAAAAGACAGGGACAAAGCAGTGGGAAAGCCCATCTTTACCTTGCCGAAATTTCGATTCTCTATATTCTCCGGAATCTCCGCCGACACTACCGGAGCCGTATCTCCCCTTATCACTCCGTCTTTCAGCCGGACAATTCGGGTGGCATACTCCTCCGCCAGTTCCTCGTTGTGGGTGACCATGATTACCAGCCTGTCCTTAGCCACCTCTTTTAACAGGTCCATGACCTGTACCGAAGTTTTGGTGTCCAAAGCTCCTGTGGGCTCATCCGCCAGGACGATCTCCGGATTGTTCACCAGAGCTCTCGCTATGGCTACTCTCTGCATCTGGCCACCGGACATCTGCAGGGGCTTCTTGTAGGCCTGGTCCCGAAGTCCCACTTCCTCAAGGGCCTTTAAGGCTCTCTCCTTTCGCTCTTCCTTACCGATTCCGCTGATAGTAAGGGCCAACTCCACATTGGATAGAATAGTCTGATGGGGAATAAGGTTGTAGGACTGAAACACAAAACCGATGGTGTGGTTGCGGTAGGAATCCCAATCCTTATCCTTATATTCTCTGGTGGAGACATTGTTGATGATGATGTCTCCGGAGTCGTATTTATCCAGACCTCCGATAATGTTGAGAAGGGTAGTCTTGCCTGAGCCTGAGGGGCCAAGAATAGCCACGAACTCATTGTCCCTGAAACTCAAGGACACCTTGTCCAGTGCCTTCTGGGTAAGACTTCCTGTCACATATGTCTTGCTTATTTCTTTAAGCTGTATCAATCAAAAACCTTCTTTCAATTTGAACACATGTCTATCGGGAAATCATAGCATTATTGAGGTTCAATATCAATGAACTAATTACTAAATTCTTCCCTTCATATGCCGCAAAACGCCGGAAGCACTTATCTCTGGCTTCCGGCGTCATAATTTCTATTGATCTTCAGTTTTAGGGAGTTCCTCATTATTTATTACCTGTTGGATCACAGGCAGGGTGATCACCGCCTTAAAAAGATCTCCGTCCACCTCCAGGATCAGTTCTCCTCCCTGAAGTTCCATAAGGCTCATGGCGATGCTAAGACCAAGGCCGTTACCCTCGGTGTTTCGGGAAGCGTCTCCCCTCACAAAACGTTCCATGAGCTCCTGAGGTGAAATGTTCAAGGGTGCTCTGGATGTATTTTTGAAGGTGAATACCGCATTATCTCCTTCTTCCCGAAGACTTAAGTAGACCCTGGTGTTCTCCTGGGCATACTTGCAAATGTTGTTCATCAGATTGTCAAACACCCTCTGCATTCTCCGGCCATCCGCCATAACGAAAATGTCCTCTTTCGGAATCTCCGTCACCATGGTGAGTCCAACAGAATTGAACTTGTCCTCGAACTCTCCGGAAATCTGAGTTATGAAATTGGCGGCATTGCATTTTACCGGACAGATATCAATGTTTCCGGTCTGAGCTTTAGATGCCTCCACCAGATCCTCCACCAAAACTTTAAGCTTTCTGGATTGACGGTTCAGCACCTGAGAGTACTCATGAAGCTCGGAATCTTCTCCGGTGGCTTTCACAATGAGATCCGAGTAATTGATTATGGAGGTCAGGGGGGTCTTGATATCGTGGGAGACATTGGTGATGAGTTCTGTCTTCATTCGCTCACTCTTCAGTTTGTCCTCCACAGCATCATTCATGTTCTGAGCGATGCTGTTCAGCGCCTCACCATACTCCTTCATGTCTTTTATCATACCCGTGGTATCGATCTTATAATCCAGGTTGCCTCGGGCGATCTCCGTGCCTGCATCCTTGAGCTTTCTGAGCTTTATTACCACCGAGAGGAAAAGAGGGATCACTATTGCTTTTTCGATTATTCCAAAAAAGATAGTTAGAAACCAGTCGTCGTTGTAGTATCCGTAGAGAACGATCAGCCCTTCCACCAGGGTTACCCCAAGAACCGCTGCCAGTGTTTTTCCCACAAAAGGCAGCCCTGTAAAAACTTCGGCGAAAAATCTTACCACCCTATAGCAAACCGTGTTGTGCACCCAGCCTCCCAGCTTGATCCTTATGGCGAGTTCCATGAGAATCCCGATTCCCACGCTGCACATTACCACAAAAACTGCGGCTCTGCCAAACATGATCACATGGCTGTTGTAATACTGGTAGTTTGTCATCTCGTGGAGATTTTGAATCATCCAGGCGGCAAACCTGCCTATCATCAACCCGAGGAGTATCACCACATCAAAAGGAACGTTATTGATATATCCTGGCTGAACCTCATCAGAGCTGTTGGTACGTCCCGCCACACACATAAGGGTGATAAAAGAAAACACCAGTCCGAAAAAGAAGATAAATGCGATGGGATAGATCCAGTACTTGAGGGAATACAGCACCGATATATATCTGCCGGTCTGGGAGTAGACATCGGTCTCGGGAAGTCCTTCCACCAGATAACCGTAGAAGGTGTATAGTTCAAGCCCTTCCTCCTCGATGATTCTGAGTTCAGTGCGGTCCAAAAGGCTTCCGAAAGACTGAAACACTTCGTCCGTGTCATATTCCTCCGGATTCTCCACCGGATTTCCCGCGGCTTCCCTATCTTCCAGGAAACGAGGATAATCTATCAGCGGTCCGTAAAAGTCTTCCTTATAAATGACCGTTCCGGTGGCAAAATAATACTGATACTCATACCCCGGAACTCCCTGGGAGAAGTTCATCCCCTCGGTTTTGCCGATCATCTGCTTCTGATTATTGTATATGGCATATCTCAGATTAGTTCCTTCCGGGGAAGTCTCACAGATCTGATTGACATCCGAATTATTTACAGCTGAACGTGCTAGCTCATTGGCAGCACTGAGAACATTGTAGTCCGTCCTCTCCTTCATGATCTGAGCCTTTGACCTGGAATAATAGTTCCCGGTCCAAAGCTGTGACACTACCCAGAGGGAGATCAAAAGTCCCACTCCACAGATGACTGCCGCCAAAAACAGGGTTATCTTGCCCCTGGTGCTTTTCCAGAAACGGCTCATTACTCTCTTCCCTTCTCCAATTTATAGCCCTGTCCGAATACTACCTTTAGATATCTCGGTTCTGCAGGGTTGATCTCGATTTTCTCCCTGATGTGCCGGATGTGAACAGCTACGGTATTCTCACTTCCGAACAGCTGCTCATTCCACACCACCTCATAGATCTCTCTGGGAGAAAACACCTTGTTGGGGTTCTTCATAAAGAGCCTTAGTATGTCATATTCCTTGCGGGTAAAGACCACTTCATTGCCGTCCACCCGGACTGTCTTGCTCACATCGTCCATCTCGATGCCTCCGATGCGGAAAACATCTTTGTTGATGGCACCACTGCCAAGCTGCATGTATCTTCTGAGCTGCGACTTCACCCGGGCAACCACCTCCACGGGATTAAAAGGCTTGGTGATGTAATCATCCGCCCCCACGTTGAGTCCCAGGATCTTGTCATTGTCCTCACTCTTGGCAGTGAGAAGGATCACCGGCACGTTGCTGGTCTCTCTGATCTCCGTCATGGCAGAGATTCCATCCATCTCCGGCATCATGATATCCATGAGGATCAGATGAATCTCCTCTCTGTTTACAATATTCAGAGCTTCCTTCCCGTTGTATGCGGTAAAAATCCTGTAATTCGGGTCCTTGAGGTATATCTTTAAAGCATTGACGATATCCTTTTCATCGTCACAGATCAGAATATTGTACATGTGAACGCCTCCTTTGGTTACCTTAAGTATAGTACAGACCTATATTAAGAAGAAACCAAAAGACCCATTAAAATCTGATTAAATCCCGCGGATCTCTTTTGCCGAGGGAAAGCCCTCCGCCGATTCTGCGGATCTCACTGCTCGGTTTACGGCTTTTGCCATTACATAGGCCGCCAGAGTTCCCACCGTATTCACATCCCCCTTAAGGTCTCCGGTGGACATGGCATATATGGAATCTCCGTCGGCGGTGGTGTGCACCGGTCTTATTGTTCTGGCATAGCCGTTATGGGCCATGGAGGCAATCTTTCCCAGAAGGACCTTGTCAAATGCCGCGTTTGTAATAATTGCCCCTATAGTGGTGTTACCGGTAAACAGCTCATGCTCTTTGCCTGCATCCTTCCACATCTCCTCCTCAGTGGAGATGAGCTGCCGCTTATCATTCAAAAGTCCCGCAATCTGCTCCCCGTTATCTACATCAAAAATATCTCCCAGAGCATTAACCGCCACAATGGCTCCCACCTTAAGTTCCCCGCACTGTACCCCGTAAGTGCCTATTCCGCTCTTCATACAGTTGTCTCTGCCCCGGTATTTTCCCACGGTGCAGCCGGTTCCCGCACCGAAATTTCCGTTTTTGGGTTCCTCATAGGAGGCCTTTTCACAGGCGCTGTAGGCGAGTTTTGCATCAGGTCTCACGAAAGTGTCCCCTATGACCAGGTCAAAAAGACAGGACTGGCACACCAGAGGCACCTTGGTCACTCCCACGTCAAAGCCTATGTTTCTCTCCTCCAGGTATTTCATTACTCCTCCGGCAGCATCAAGACCAAAAGCCGAGCCTCCGGAAAGCAAAAGGGCGTTGATTCCCTTCGCATCTGAACGGGGATCCAAAAGGGGAGTTTCCCTGGACGCCGGACCTCCGCCTCTGATGTCACAGCCTGTGGGGGCCGCCGTGTCCGGAAGAATCACGGTACATCCCGTCATAGCTGCCAGATCCTCCGCCTGGCCGATCTTAAATCCCCCGATCTCCATTATGTTGATTTCCTTCATGATAATTACCTCTTATTATGCGAAACGACAGTCTGAAAAATCAGACTGCCGTTTACCGTGTAACCAATTAACTTCTGCGCAAGATCTTGCTTAATGAGTGGGTAACAACACCGGATACAAGTCCGCAGCACACTGCCTCGATAGCCGCCTGTACACCTACTGCCGCAATGATGAATGCGATGGGGTTGCCGACTCCGAGAGCTTCCTTCATGGTATTTACGTAATCACAGTTGTAGAAAAACAGCACTACAGTTCCCATGAAAAGGATAGTGTTAAGTACCGGACAGCTGATTCCGCCGATATAGTAAGCGATAGCCTTGCCCTTAAGTCCCTTCTTCAGTGCCTCAAAAATAAGTCCGCAAAGGAATCCCTCAAGAATTCTGGGAACCACGCAGAGAATGATGCACTTCACCGGGCTTACCATCATGAATGCCGCCATCATAGGTGAAGGTGAAGTCAATGCCGCGTAAACGCTGGTAAGACCGAAGGTAAGTCCGGAGACCGCTCCTCCCTTAGGTCCAAGGAACATTGCTCCTACCGCTACCGGGATGGTGATGAGGGTAAGTTTGATAATGGGTGTGCTGATATATCCCAGGGGCGTAAAAGCCATAAGGACAATGATCGCAATGATGAGAGCCTGCTCAGTGAGGCGCTTTACATTAACACCGGTGTTACTCTTGTTTTCCATATTCAGTTTCCTCCTACTACCGTTTCCTGTGGAATACAGTGTTTTTGTTGCAGCGGGAAAAATCTTCCAATGGCCGGAACGATCTCTGCTCAAAAGAGTCAGGTACGTCAATGCCGAGGTTTTCACCCGCGACTTTAAATATAGAAGGCGGAAGATACTTTGTCAATTCTTTGACAAGAATTCTTCCGCCCAACAATGTTCTAATCAAAAAACATACTGAGAAGAACCACTACAAATCCGACTAACGTGCCGATGATCATGCTGTTTCGGTTCTTGAAACGGTAGACTGAAGGAAAAAGCTCAAACACCAGAATGTAGATTACCATTCCCAGGGCAATGCACACCAGGTAGCCGATAAGTCTCTCCGTCAGAATGCTGCTGACTGACCACATGAGAAGTCCCCCAAGGAAGGTGGAGAGGCAGGTCACTGCCAGAATACTTCTCTTCTTATCCTTGCGCTCCTTCTTTAAGGTGGAGTAGATCAGCATTCCCATGGGAATGTTGTGAAGTCCGACTCCGAGAGCCAGAGAAAAACCGATGCTAAGGGAGGAGGTTGCAATGGTGTACACTGTCATACCTTCCACCAGGTTGTGAATGGTGATGGCCACCGCGGAGATGATTCCGATGTGAGCCAGGTTGCCGCTGGTCTCCTCGGTCTTCGAGTCATTGTGTTCCGGGACAAAACAGTCCAGTCCCTTGAGGATCGCCGTTCCTGCGGCCACAAGGATCACCGAGAGGATCACGCTTCCGTCCATGGCACACTCAAAAACCTCGGGAACCAGATCACATACCGCAAGGGCCACCATTGCACCGAAGGCGATGGCAATAGACCAGTGCTCAATCTTCTCCTGATCTGTGGGGATCTTGGCTATGAGCGCTCCAAGGACGAAAAACAGTCCGAGAAAAAATGTTATTAATAAAGCCATAAATACCTCATATCTAAAATAGTTTCTTTTTTAAAACACTTCTATCTATATTACTTCGGGGGTATCGCTTTTGTCAATTTGATGTGAAAAGGCTGTCAGGTAAAAAACCACTGAGATAACCGTTCCGATACTCCAGCCCACCGGCCAGGCACACCAGATACCCACAGACCCAAGGGCTGTTGAGGAAAACACCACTGCCAGGGACACTCTTAGTATCAGGTCCGCAAAAGTCGAGATCATAAATCGGCTCATCCTTCCCGTTCCCCGAAGCACACCGTCGGAGATAAGCTTTACCGATACCACCAGATAGAAGGGAGACAAAATCCGAAGGAACAACATTCCCGAGCTAACAGCCTGCGCCGTGGGGTTGTCGATAAAGAAGTTGAGCATGGCTTTGCAGCCGAACCAGTAAAGCAGAATTACCGGAACACTGATCATCCACACCATTCGCACTCCCACTTTGAAGCCTTCCCGGATCCGGGAATACTTGCCGGCTCCCAGGTTCTGGGAGGCATAGTTGGACACTCCGTTGCCCAGGGTGGTAAAAGCCGTGATGATCAGGTTGTTGATCTTAACACCGGCGGCATATCCCGCTATCACCCCGGGACCGAAACCGTTGATCACGCTCTGAATTATGATATTGCCCACAGAGATGAAAGTCTGCTGCAAAATGCTAGGCACCGCAATCATGATGACCTCCTTCAGGATTCTTGCCGAGAAGACCGGGGCCTTCTCTTCGGTCTTAATCCTGGAAAGTCTTCTGAACACGAATATCAGCGCCAGAATGCAGCTCACCCCCTGGCAGAGGAAGGTTGCCCAGGCCACTCCTGCGACTCCCCGCTCAAAGATCTTTACAAACCAGATATCCACAAAGATGTTTACCGTGGAGGATACCGCCAGGAAAAAGAAAGGAGTCCTGGAATCCCCCAGAGCCGAAAAAATGCCTGTGGCAATGTTGTAAAAAAACAGGAAAGGCACTCCCAAAATGTAGATGGTCAGGTAAAGTTTTGAATCGCTGAGAATTACCTTGGGAGTGTTGATGAGTTCTAATACTTTTCCGGACAGAGAAAAACCAAGGATCATCAATACTGCACAGAGCACCGCCGAGGCAATTAGGGTGGTGGTGACGGAGGTCTTCATCTTAGAGTACTCTTTTGAGCCGAAGTACCGTGAGATGATGACGGAACCTCCGATGTTGCATCCGAAGGCAAAAGCGATGAAGATCAACGTCACCTCATAGGAGTTGCCCACCGCCGCCAGTGCGTTCTCTCCCACCATTTTGCCCGCCACAAGGCTATCTGCTATGTTGTACAGCTGCTGAAAAATAACACTTCCGAACAAAGGAAGACAATAGGCCCAAAGGACCTTGTCCGGCCTTCCCACTGTCAGATCTCTGTTCATAACCTACCTCCTACAAAAGGCGTCCTCCAAAGGAGACCGCCTGAAACAATTCCTATCTAAAAAAACACTCCGGTGACAAATATCTCAAGCCCAATGGCAATGAGAATGATTCCCCCGAGAATATTGGCTTTGCCTGAAAGCCTCATGCCAAATCGCTTGCCAAGGAAAAGTCCCGCGGCACAGATGACAAACGTCACTCCCCCGATTATTAGGGCGGTGCAAAGAGCCATGAAAAAGTCGTACTCCGCAATGGTGAATCCCACGGATAGGGCATCGATGGAAGTAGCCACTCCCTGCACCAAAAGAGCACCAAAAGTAAGCTTTGCCCCGTTTTTCTCCTCTTCCCCGGCGTCACGCCCCTCCTTTATCATTCCGATGCCGATGTAGCAAAGGAGAATGAGGGCGATCCAGGGGATACACTTCTCAAAGCTTTTAAATATCCGGGCTATCGTGTGAACCAAAACCCAGCCAATGAGAGGCATTACCGCCTGAAAAACAGCAAACACCCCGGCGATTCCCGCCATCTTATGAGCTTTCATCTTTGGCTCGTTGAGGCCGTTGGCCAGGGACACGGAAAACGCATCCATGGCAAGTCCCACTCCCAGCATTATACTGTTAAGCAGAAAAAGAACAAGTGGACTTCTCATGCTGAGCCCATCTCCTACTCACTGAGGAAAAGTATGGAGACATCCGCCTCCGCTTCTTTTCCGGAGACAAAGATTTCATAGGTGTCATCGGAAGGCACGGTAAAAATCGCCTGACCGATAGCTCCGCCGCTTCCGGAGAAAAGCTCCTCTCCCTTGGAATCCTCAATTCTCACGGTAAGATCTCCTCCGTAGATATCCGCCATGATGAAGATTGAAGTTCCTGCCTTTAAGTCATAGGTGGCGGAGACCTCCTTATTCAAAAGTTCAATACTGAGAACATACTCATCCTTGTTTACCTCGCTGGAATAGGAGGAAATGTGAGTCCTTCTGTACTTGTTGATGAGGTAAGGACTCAAAAACAGTGCTAAAGCCGCAATACACAGAATAACAGTAATTATTTTCTTCTTCATTTATCTCTCCTGAAAAATTAATATCTGCATCTGATCCGGCCTTCGTAGACCTTGGAGACGCTTTTTGCAAAAGTCGGGATTGAGAACTTATCGCTGGAGGCCCTGGCCTTCTCTCTATATTCAGGCCAGTTATCCCTATCCTCGATAAAACTCTGAAGCTTTCGGGCAAAATCCTTCTCACCGGTGAAGGTCCAGCCATTCTCTCCTTCAACAATAACATCCTTAAGGCAATCATCCTTTCGGCAAAGGAGAGGAACTCCGCAGGACAGGGCTTCGATGTAGGTGAGTCCCTGAGTCTCGCTGACGGAAGCGCTGATAAACAGATCTCCCACGCTGTAATAGCTTCCCACTTCCGAGGGAGGGATCATTCCGGTAAAAATAACCTGGCTCTTCATGTCCAACTGCTCAACTATCTGCTCCAGTTCTTCTCTGTAAGGACCGTCTCCCACCAGGACAAAGGTAATCTTCTCTCCCTGGCATTTCTTGAGGAATCTGAAAAGCTCCTCATGGTTCTTCTCTTTGGCAAGTCGTCCCACGGACACCAGAACAGTGTGATCCTCCGGGATCTTATACCGCGCTCTCAGCTCTTCCCTTGCAGCCTCGCTGCCGGCAAAACGCTCCAGATCAATACCCGTAGGCACCACCTCAATGGGGGTCGCTATACCATAGCCCCTTAGCATCTTTCTGACCTTCTCTGTGGGTACAATGATCGCGCTGGTCTTCCCGGCGATAGTTCGGGAGAACTGACGCACGATCTTATTTCCGATCCTGCGGCTGGGAAAGAAATAATGAGTATAATCCTCGTACACCGTGTGATAGGTGTGCACCAGAGGGACATTGAGCTTTAAGGCGATCTTCCGGGCAAGGAGGAAAGTGCTGAATTCACTGTTTGTATGGATGATATCAGGCTTCCAATCAATGATCTCCATAAGAGGTTTTCTTGCGTACCTGACTCTGACTCTCGCCCCGGGATACACAACATCTGCCCTTACAGAGCCCACAAAATAGACTCCGTCTCTCTTATAGGATTTTCGGTTTCCGGATAAAGTGAGTATTCTGACGTCATGACCCTGGGCAATAAGTCCCCTCCTGAGATTCAGGACTGAAGCCACTACTCCGTTGACCGCAGGCTCATACCAGTCCGATGCCAATAATATCTTCATTTCCGTTATCCTCCAAATGTGAAAAGGCGTTAACTTGTATTATAGCATAAAAGTAAAGACAGTTGTTCAGCCAAAGGCAAAACAACTGTCCTAATCTCCTCTGTCTCAAATTTTTAAGCCTGAGTCTTAAGAACTCGCTTTCTGATCACAGGCCCTGCTGCCACGGCAATGAGGATCTTGATCAAATCTCCGGGGATAAAAGGAATCACACAAAGTCCCAGGGCCTCGGCAACGGTACTGCTCATCAGATGGCAGAACCAGGCGGTTCCCAGGGCATAGCACACTGCGGTGCCCACAATCATTCCGAGGATCTGAATCAGCCGATTCTCGCTTTTTTCGATCACAATACCAGAGATCACCGCCATGAAAGTAAACCCAATAATGTAGCCTCCGGTAGGGCCCGCAAGTTTAGCAAATCCTCCGGAGAAGCCGGAAAAAACCGGAACTCCCACAAGACCAATAAGCATGTAGATAAGATAGCTCACCGTTCCCATCTTCCAGCCCAGAAGATACAGGGCGATATAGATCACGAAATTTGTAAGTGAGATTGGTACCGGTCCTATAGGTATGGACATAGGTGCCAGAATACAGGTGAGGGCAGTCATGAGCGCGGTTGCCGTCATGATGTATGTTCTGCTCTTTTTGCTGATAACTGAGTTTTCGGTGTTTGTCATTTTATCTCTCCCCTATAAAACAAATCCAAGTCTTTCAAACATAGCCAGGTCGTAGGCAATATCAGTTCCGGTGGTAGTAAGCATATCTCCGGTTATAGCGGAGTTAGCTCCGGATTCAAAAAGCACTGCGCCGCCATCCTCAAACTGCCCTCTTCCGGCAGCGATCCTGACAAAAGCTTCAGGATTTATATACCTGAAAATTGCCACTGACCTTAACACTTCCTCGTTGGTGATGGCCGGAAGATCCTGAAAAGGCGTTCCGGGAATCGGTCTTAAAATGTTGATGGGAATGGAAGTTATTCCAAGTTCCACCAGGTCAAATGCCATGTCAATACGATCCGCAAGAGTTTCTCCCATACCGAAGATGCCTCCGGAGCAGACGTTAAGTCCGGCCTCCTGGGCCCGTTTGATATTCGAGATTTTGTCTTCATAGGTGTGAGTTGTACATATAAAAGGAAAATATCGCTTTGAAGTCTCTATATTGCAGTGTGCCCTGTCCGCCCCCGCTTCCTTAAGCCTCCGATATTCCTCCACAGTCTGAAAACCGTGGGAGGCGCAGAGTTTTAAGTTAGTCTCAGCGGAAAGTCTTTGGTACGCCGAGACTGCCTTCTCAAACTCCTCTCCTTTGATGCTTCGTCCGGCAGTCACAATTGAATATCTCCCCACCCCTGTGGCCTCGATCTTCTTTGCATCTGCAAGAATGTCATCACTCTCCATGAAAGGATACTCGTTCACACTGGTATTATAGTGACAGGACTGGGCGCAGAACTTACAGTTCTCGCTGCACCTGCCGCTTCTTCCGTTTATAATGGTACAGAGATCCACCTTGTTGCCGCAGAGCTCCTTTCGGATCAGATCCGCTCCGGCACACAGGTTCTCAAGCTCTTCCCGGCAAAGGTCACTGAGATCGTCCCCTCTGCCAAGCCGTCTTCCTTTTATGATCTCCCGGGCAAGCTTCATGCCGGGACTATTCATGTCAACGCTGTTGTTCATCGATAATGTTAACCTCCTCTAGACCGTCAACGTTGACATTATTACATTTATTTCTAGGATTGTCAACCTAAGTCTCGCGTTATAGTTAACAACCTGCTACTCATTTCGGTTGTCCACCACAATATCTCCTTCTTTTGATACCGTGAGGTACATCTGTCTCATTCCGGAATCAAAATACATGGACTTGGATGCCAGCTCCTGTTCGTTTTTATCCTTTATGCTGATGGTAAAAAACACCGGCTGATTTCTCTCCAACCCTGCTTTCATTATGTCATTGTCCATGAAAATATAGTCCCCTTTTTCCAGGGGAACCCCTTCTGCACTGCTCACACCGCAGGAGGAATCGAGATAAGACATGCCAATGTGATAGACATCATTTCTCTCCAGCTTCACAAAGACACCGCAGCGATTCAGGGAGGGCACATAACCGTCTTTTGCATTCCATATGGATATCTCCTCCCTCTCATTCTTCAAAATAACCTCCAGAACCTCCCCTTTAGCGGGGATGATGATATCAAAGTTCCCGGGAGACGCTATTCCGAAAAGAGAGCTGAAGCGAAAGCCCACATAGAGGGTGTTTCCCTCCTGTCTCGCGAGATAACCGCAAAATCCCGAGGGGACAGAGCCGGAATGAGTCCCGGTGATCCTCACCCGATCATTCTCCACCCGAACATCTGACACTACCGCCTCAGAGCAGGCGGAAAAACCAAAGATCCGCCAACCATATCGCCCAACGGCAAAGATTCCTGCAAGCACTATAAGCACTGCGATGATGGTCGCTATTATTCTTTTCATAAAAATCATCTCCTGATTCTGCGCTCCCTGACAATGAAAGGCAGATGAAACAAGGTGAACGCTGCCATTGCAAGAACCACAATGCGCAGGAAGTACACATACCAGCCCTTATCCAGGTTGAGAAAAGGCAGATTCTCCATAGGGGGTCTCACCAGATACATGAAATTGGTGCCATAAGCCGAGAGAAAACTGTTCACATAGAAATTCATAAGCACCAGCAAAAGCAGGATCCCCAGATTTGAAAACAATGCCCGAAGCCCCAGGTTTGCTTTTTTGCTTACGATGAGGTAGAAGGAAAACCAGAGCAGTCCACTGTGGTAGACAAAGCACTGATATGCCCCGATGCTGAGAAAATCCACCCCGTTAGTGGGAATAAGCAAGGCACAAATGCTGCCCAAGGTGCCGGCCACCGCCATAAAGTCTATGATGTGCTGCTTTGCCGGTGATTCTTTTGCAAAAGTGATATATACCACCCCAAACAGCAAAAGGCTGCACAGGTGAAACGGCAGTGCCAGCGGATCCAGCACCATTCCTCCCCGGACTCCCGGGATCATCTCGCTCATCATCTTGCTGCTCTCGCTGAGCACACAAATCACCGTCATGATAAGTCCTGCCCGATGAAGGGAAAAGCTGAACCTTATACTAAGCACCAGCAACACCGCCACAAAAGCCACACACAGGCCGATCCAAACAAAATGTTTTCCGGTAAACATGTTTCCTCCTCGTTGAAAAAGTTTCTGTCTCAGAATAATACCACTTTCAAAAGCGAAAAGAATGGATTTCGAAATTCTTAATATTTTCTTAACTCAAAAAGCAATCATCAGAAGTGCCCGATGGGCACGTTCTGAGATTGTATGCGGTCGCCAAAGTCCGGATTCTGCCCGGACCTTGGCTCGTCGCTAAAACAAAAATTGTTCCCCGGGCAAAGCCACGGGGAACAATTGGTTTCAAAAACAGTTATTCTACAACCGCCGTCTGTCTTCATTCAGAGAATCAAGAATAGCTCTCAGGCCCTTCTGATCTTCGATGATCCGATTGACTCGCTCTCTGGCCTCAGTTGTCATACGGCTGCATTTCTCGGAGGTCACCTTCTCCATAGTCTCACACTTGACTCTGGTATCCCGGATAAGCGCTCTGGCCTTCTCCTCGCTCTCCTTATCCCTGGCATCGCAGATAGCCTGCTGCCTGTCGTTCAGGGTTCGAATGTTCTCCAGATACTGCTCCGCCGCCTGCTGAGCCGTTTCAAATACCCCGTTGATCTTAAGGGAGGCCTCCGCCAGAGATCCGGCGTTATCGATAGCCAGCTGCCTGTCGCTCATCTTTGCCTCAAGTTCTGCCACTTTGGCCTTCAGCTCGTCGTTTTCCCGGCTGAGGGAGAGCAGCATCTCCAAAAGTTCTCCCCGGTTGAGCTTTTTTAATTCTTTATCTGTCAAAAGAATCTCCTCCTTTTGTCAAAATTCACCTAATTGCCCTCGTTCCAGAGTGCCTTTCGGTACTGGGAGGGGGTGATACCTTCGTTCTTCTTAAACACCTTGGTGAAGACCCGGTAATCTCCGTATCCGGACTGCTCCGACACTTCCGCTATGGGAAGGGAAGTGCTGATGAGGAGCTTTTTGGCATGCTCCAACCGAATATTGGTGAGATAGGTCAGGAAGTTTACGCCGATCTCATTCTTGAAAAGCTGGCTGATGTACTGAGGATTCAAATGGAATTCCTCCGCCAGTACGGACAGGGATATCTCCTCCTTCAGATGCTCCTGGAGATATCTGGTGAGTCCGTGGATCGTCCTCTCCTCCCCCAGATTCCTGGTCTCCTCGTGGGTACTTTTGAATCTGGCGATCTTCATGTTGTCGATGCAGGTTCCGAACTCCTCGTAGTTTACCGGCTTTAATATGTAGTCCGTTATCTGAAGCCTCAGAGCCTCACGACAGTAGGCAAAATCATCATAACCCGAAACGATGATAAATGCCATCTCCGGATGCTTTATTTTTGACATTTGAATCACCTTAAGGCCATTCATAATGGGAATATTTATGTCCATGATGACGATATCCGGCAAAAGGCTGTCAATCTTAGTCAAGGCCTCCATTCCGTCCGCCGCTTCTCCCACCACCTCACAATCGTGGGCTTTCCAGTCAAAGAGCTTCTTGAAGCCCTCCCGGATCATTATCTCATCGTCAACCAAAAGCACTCTCAGTTTTTTCATAATCTCTCATCCTCCCAAAGGGGCAGCAAAATATTGGCGGTCACTCCTCCGCCCTCGTTCTCCGTGTAGGAAAGGCCAAACTCCCTTCCGCAGAGCAGCTTGATCCGCTTCTGAACATTCAGCACACCGATACTGTTTCCGGTGAGCTTGGATTTCTGCTTGCTGTAGTTCTCCAGCATATCATCGATGATCGCCTTTTTCCCCGGGGCGAACCCGCTTCCCGTATCTCGTATAGCTATCAGCAGCTTGCGATCCGGAGTGGTTTTGGCAGAGATCTTGATCTCTCCTTTGTAACCCTTATTTTTCAGGCCGTGAAGAAGACTGTTCTCCACCATGGGCTGCAAAATGAAGTTGGGAACTGACACTCCTCCCAGGTCGGGATCGATGTCATACTCGCAGGAAAGTTCCGGATAGCGGTAGCACATTAGTTCCATGTAGGCTTCCAGCAGTTCCATCTCATCATCCAAAGTCACCAGTGGCCGGTCCACCTTGACGCTCAGCCGGAAAAAATCCACCAGATCCATGAGCAGATCCGCCCCCTTCTGATCCCCGTGTAGCTGGGCCTGAATGCGGATGGTGTCCAGAGTGTTGTAAAGGAAGTGGGGATTGACCTGGCTTTTGAGGTAAAGCATGGACATCTTCTGCTCCACGATCTCCGCCCGGAGAATATCCGGATTCTCAAGAATCAGGTAAAATGCCAGGGTGATCAGGGTTATTCCCATGCCGCTGATGAGCCAGGTGTGGTTGTATCCCTGAAGGCAGGTCACAACAAGCTCCACTACAATAGCTATCTCAATGGCTATCCGGCGTCTTTTTTGTATCTTTTTGCGGTTTGAGAGGAGCATTCCGCTGCCAAGCACAAAGTAAAAGCCAAGGCTCAGGTAGCAGAACACCACATGAATTCCATCAGAGTAATTTCCCGCCGGGGTCACTGCATAGTGCACCGGCAAAAGCAGATTTCCCAGCTCCGCCACAAAAAGGAACACTGCCGGCAGCTTTCCAAGAGAGCTCTTCTCCCCTGCTTCCTCCACCACCAGGATGGAAATGTATTGATAAAACAGGAAAAAAATCAGGATCATAGTTCCTATGAACAGCCTGTGGAAAGCATCATTCAAAAGCTTCGGCACCAGATCCAGATGATTCACAGTGTACACCGTGATTCCGTCAAAAACCAGGTGGATCATCACCGTCACCAGCATCACTTCAAAAGTCCGATGCAAGGAGGTCTTCTCCTTTTCTGCAGTAAAATATATGCAGGCCACCATAGCCATAACCAGAAAAAGTGCTATCTCCATTCGAAGCATCGTAATTACCTCTTTCTTCTTTCTTACTATGTATTTTAGCCGAGTAAGACAAAACCATAAAGCACAAATCTGTATGCCAATGTGTTTATTTTTTAGAAAACAGATCAATATCCATCAATTTGCTCATGTTGATCCTCTTCAGCTCCATGGAGGAGTGAACGTAGCGATCCAGCGTGATGGTGGTGGAGGAATGTCCCAGGATCTCACTTAGGGACTTGATCTCAAAGCCGGCCTCCACACAGCGGGTGGCAAAAGTATGCCTCAGCGTATGAAAATGAACACCCTCCAGATTACACTGTTCGGCGTACCTTTTCATGCGATGCTGGAGGGCTCTGGGTTCAATATAATGCTCGGTTCCGGTGAGAACGTAAGCGTTTTTGTTTTTTGGATCCATTCTCAGGCACAACTCATATATAGAGTCGGTCATGGGGATTATTCGGGATGGATTGCCGTTTTTTTGGGTTCCGATATAGATTCTTGTCTTGCCCTTTAGGCTTTCGTCCTTGTTTTTTAGCCGCTGCATCGTGGCCTCCACCTTTATGGTCCGATCTACTAAATTCACGTTTTTCCACTGAAGGGCGCAGATCTCCCCTATTCGCATTCCGGAAAAAAGCACCATCAACACCCCGAATTTACAGGGGTCCTGCCCTTCCAGCAAAAAGGAGATCAGGATCTCAAACTCTCTTTGAGTGAGAACCCGCATCTCCTTTTTCTCTTCTCTCGGATATGGCATCTCCGGAATATAATACCTTAAGGGCATCTCTTTTTGGGCAGAACTCAAAACTGACTTAAGCACCACCAAAATGTCTCTCACGGTTTTGGGAGCCAGCCTTTTCTCCCTGCTTAGCACCTGCTCAAATTCTATTACTTGCTCCATGCGAATATTTTGGGGAAAAAGATCTCCCAGGCAGGGTTTTATGTGCTTTTCCAACATATTTTCATACTTGAAATATGTCCCTTCCTTTATCCTGTTTCTCCGCTGCAAAAGCCACCTGTCGCAGTAATAATCCAACTTGTAGTTGTTTTCACCCTTTGTCATAGTATCTACCTCCTTATTGGGTTTGGGATTAAAATATTGTATATAAAATATCCCATAAGAAGGCAACTACGGCGGTTACTAAACCATTCTGTGCTAATAAGATGACCTGTGCGGTGAAAAAGGTCTGAAAAAAAGACGTGCCCAAAAGCAC
>JAQYAH010000008.1 GCA_029227635.1 Clostridiales bacterium | reverse complement strand
TGGGTGTAGGTACCCCTGCAAACATTCTGGAAAGTGTGGACAGGGGAATTGATTTTTTTGATTGTGTCTATCCCACGAGAAATGCCAGACACGGTCAGGTTTATACCAACCATGGCAAGATGAATATGACTAACAAGAAGTATGAATTTGACTCGAGACCTATTGATGAAACCTGCAGTTGCCCCGCCTGCAGATCCTACTCAAGAGCCTATATTCGCCATCTTCTCAAAGCAAAAGAAATGTTGGGATTAAGACTTTGCGTGCTGCACAATCTGCATTTCTACAACACTATGATGACAGAGATCAGAACTGCAATAGAAGCGGGAAGATACAAAGAATATAAGATGAAAAAACTTGCAATGATCAGTGGGTCAGAGGACTAATAATCACTTGATGTATAATAACAGATAATGTATAATATCATCGATATAAAGGAGGTATTCTCGATATGAGTATTTTAGCTAGTGGCGGCAGTATGGTAACAATGGTTCTGATTTATGTGGTGATTTTTGGAGCAGGTTATTTCCTATTAATTCGCCCTCAGAAGAAGGAAAGAAAGAAAATGGAAGAGATGCTCAATTCACTTGAGATCGGCGATACAGTCGTTACTACCAGTGGATTTTACGGAGTGCTCATTGATATTACTGACGAGGATGTTATTGTAGAATTCGGCAATAACAAGAACTGCCGTATTCCTATGAAGAAGCAGGCTATTCAGATGGTTGAGAAATATGAGGCTGCTGAATAGTTGTTATTGAAATAGACTGTTTTTCTGAAAGCCAGGACAAGGAATATCCTTATCTTGGCTTTTGTGTGCATAATTGTTTAAATGGAGAGAGAGTTATGAATGCTAAAATTACAGTAATACCCGGTGACGGAATAGGACCTGAGGTTACCCGTGAAGCAGTAAAAGTGCTGGATGCAGTTTGCAGCACTTATGGTCACAAGTTTGATTACTCAAAAGCTTTAATGGGTGGAGCGGCTATTGATGCTACAGGTTGTCCCCTTCCCGATGAGACTGTTGAGATGGCTAAGAATTCAGATGCGGTACTCATGGGATCCATCGGAGGAAACCCCAACACATCACCCTGGTACAAGCTTCCTCCCAACCTTCGCCCTGAAGCCGGACTTCTTGCAATCCGTAAGGCCTTAGGTCTTTTTGCAAACTTAAGACCCGCAGTACTTTACAATGAACTCAAGGATGCGTCTCCTCTTAAGGAGAGCGTCATTGGCAATGGCTTTGACCTTATGATGGTGAGAGAACTCACCGGAGGACTTTATTTCGGTGATAGAAAGACAGAGGAGATCGACGGAGAAGTAACTGCCATTGACACACTTATCTACAGAGAGAGTGAGATCAGAAGAATTGTTGAGAAGGCTTTCGAGATTGCCATGAAGAGAAATCGAAAGCTGACCAGTATCGACAAAGCTAATGTTCTTGATACCTCAAGACTTTGGAGAAAGATCGTAAATGAGATCGCTCAGAATTATCCTGAGGTGGAGGTGGAGCATATGCTGGTGGATAATGCCGCAATGCAGCTCACCAGAAACCCCGGACAGTTTGATGTGGCTGTGACAGAGAATATGTTTGGAGATATTCTCTCAGATGAAGCCAGCATGATCACCGGATCTCTTGGAATGCTTCCTTCTGCAAGCCTTAACGAAACCAGATTCGGCCTTTATGAGCCCAGCGGCGGATCTGCTCCCGACATTGCCGGACAGGGAATTGCAAACCCCATTGCAACCATCCTTTCGGCTTCAATGCTTCTTAAGTATTCCCTCAATCTCGATGAGGAAGCAGAAGCAATAGAGAATGCAGTTAAGGAAGTTCTTCAGGACGGATACAGAACGAGAGATATTATGTCTGAAGGCATGAAACAGGTAAATACAGCAGAGATGGGCGATTTGATCGCTGCTAAAATTAAAGGAAGGAAGTAGAAGAATGAAGAGTGATAACGTTAAAAAAGGCATGCAGCAGGCACCTCACCGTTCCCTTTTTAATGCTCTTGGTCTGACAAAAGAGGAAATGGAAAGACCTCTTATCGGTATCGTATGCTCATATAATGAGATCGTTCCCGGCCACATGAATCTGGATAAGATCGCAGAGGCAGTTAAACTCGGCGTGGCAATGGCAGGAGGAACACCCAGAATGTTCCCGGCAATCGCAGTGTGTGACGGAATTGCAATGGGACATGAAGGCATGAAGTACTCTCTTGTGACAAGAGATCTGATTGCTGATTCTACTGAGGCTATGGCTATTGCACATCAGTTTGACGGACTTGTAATGATTCCTAACTGTGATAAGAATGTTCCCGGACTTCTCATGGCGGCAGCTCGCACAAACATTCCTACTATTTTTGTGAGCGGCGGTCCTATGCTTGCCGGCAAGGTTAAAGGCTGCAAGAGAAGCCTCTCAAGCATGTTTGAGGCAGTAGGCTCCTATGAAGCCGGACTTATGAGTGAAGATGATGTCACCAATTTTGAAAACAATGTATGTCCTACCTGCGGTTCCTGTTCAGGTATGTACACTGCAAACAGTATGAATTGTCTCACTGAGGCAATTGGTATGGGACTTAAGGGCAATGGAACAATTCCCGCGGTTTATTCTGAGAGAATCAGACTGGCTAAGAAGGCAGGAATGCAGATCATGGAACTGGTACGCAACAACATTCGTCCCAGAGATATCATGACAAGTGAGGCATTCCACAATGCCATGGTAGTTGACATGGCACTTGGATGTTCCACAAACTCCATGCTTCATCTTCCTGCTATTGCTCATGAAGCAGGAGTAGAACTCAATGTTGAGATTGCTAACGAGTGCAGCAAAGTTACTCCTAACCTCTGTCACCTTGCGCCTGCCGGTCCCACTTATATGGAAGATCTCAATGAGGCGGGTGGTGTTTACGCAGTTATGAATGAGCTCACCAAGAAGAATCTTCTTAATCTCGACGTGCTTACCGTAACAGGCAAGACAATGGGAGAGAATATTAAGAATTGTATCAACAGGAATCCTGAGGTTATCCGACCGATCGATAATCCTTACAGTGAGATTGGCGGACTTGCGGTGCTTAAGGGTAATCTTGCACCCGATACAGGTATCGTTAAGCGCTCAGCAGTTGTACCTGAGATGATGGTACACGAAGGACCCGCCAGAGTATTTGACTGTGAGGAAGATGCCATCGCAGCTATCAAGGGCGGTAAGATTGTAGCCGGAGATGTAGTAGTGATCAGATATGAAGGACCTAAGGGTGGTCCCGGAATGAGAGAAATGCTCAACCCTACATCAGCAATTGCAGGAATGGGCCTTGGATCATCAGTAGCCCTCATCACAGACGGACGTTTCAGCGGAGCGTCAAGGGGCGCATCCATTGGACATGTTTCACCGGAAGCAGCAGTTGGCGGTCCTATTGCTCTTGTTGAGGAAGGCGACATCATTTCCATAGATATCCCCAACAACTCCCTCAATCTCAAGGTATCTGATGAAGAGCTTGATAGAAGAAGAGCGGAGTGGAAACCCCGTGAACCCAAAATCACCACCGGATACCTTGCGAGATACAGAGCAATGGTAACATCCGGAAACAGAGGTGCGATCCTGGAGGTGCCCAAATGCAATTAACAGGAGCGGAGATCATTATCGAGTGTCTCAAGGAACAGAAGGTTGATACAGTCTTCGGTTATCCTGGCGGAGCTATCCTTAACGTATATGACGCATTATATAAACATAGACATGAAATCAGACATATACTGACCTCTCATGAGCAGGGCGCCTCTCATGCAGCAGACGGATATGCCAGAGCAACAGGTAAAGTTGGTGTGTGTATGGCAACAAGTGGTCCCGGTGCTACTAACCTTGTAACGGGCATTGCGACTGCTTACATGGATTCCATCCCTGTAGTAGCTATCACCTGTAATGTGACAGTTCCTCTTCTTGGTAAAGATTCATTCCAGGAGGTGGATATTGCCGGTGTTACTATGCCTATCACAAAGCATAACTTTATTGTCAAGGATGTAAAAGAGCTGGCTAATACTATAAGAAGAGCTTTCAGAATTGCTAAAGAAGGTCGTCCGGGTCCCGTCCTTATTGATGTACCTAAGGATGTTACCGCAAATAAGACCAATTATGTACCCAGGGAGCCTGAAGAAGTTCTTCCTATAACTTCAACAATTAAGCCTGAAGCTATCGACAAAGCGGTTAGCATGATCAAAAGTGCAAAAAGACCTTATATCTTTGTAGGCGGCGGAGCGGTTTTATCAGGAGCCAGCGAGGAGTTAAGCAGGTTTGCCCACAAGATCGATGCCCCGGTTTGCGATTCACTTATGGGTAAGGGTGCCTTTGACGGAACAGATAGGCTCTATACAGGAATGCTTGGAATGCACGGAACCAAAGCTTCTAACTTTGGAGTATGTAAGTGTGACCTTCTTATCGTTATCGGAGCCAGATTCTCAGACAGAGTTACCGGCAATGCCAAGAAGTTTGCTTCTCATGCAAAGATCCTTCAATTTGAGGTGGATCCTGCGGAGATCAACAAGAATATTATTGTTGATGCCCAGGTCATCGGAGATGCCAACGAGATACTAAAGATAATCAACGAGAGAATCGATCAGATGAACCACAAAGAGTGGGTTGATTCTATTAAGGAGATTGAGGAGAAGTATCCTCTCAGATATGATACTTCAAAAATGACCGGACCTCAGATCATTGAGGAAATCTACAAAGCAACAAAAGGAGATGCGGTTATCACAACAGATGTTGGACAGCATCAGATGTGGGCGGCTCAGTATTACAAGTATAAGAATCCAAGAACCTTCCTCTCTTCCGGAGGTCTTGGTACAATGGGATATGGCCTCGGAGCCTCTATAGGCGCTAAGGTGGGTCAGCCCGATAAGACTGTGATCAATATTGCCGGTGACGGATGCTTCAGAATGAATATGAATGAGCTGATCACTGCGTCTTCCTACAATGTGCCGATAATTCAGGTTATCATTGATAATGGTGTGCTCGGAATGGTAAGACAGTGGCAGACATTGTTTTATGATGAGCATTATTCTGCTACTGTTCTGGGACGGAGTATTGACTACGCCGGAGCTTCAAGAGCAATGGGAGCTGAGGCGGTAGAAGTTAGAACTATAGAAGAGTTCAGAGAAGCTTTTTCAAAGGCGCTTGCTTCAGATGCTCCTTTTGTCATTGACTGCAAAATCGAAGAAGATGACAAAGTATGGCCCATGGTTGCTCCCGGTGCAGCTATCAGTGAGTGCATTGACGCAGAGGATGTGAAATAATGGATATTCCGAAAGGAATATCCGCAAGCTTTCTGAAATGGGTGGCTGTCGTAACAATGACGATCGATCATGCTGCGGCAGCCTTTTTTGATACAGGAATATTATCCCATATGAACGGGGATATAGCTTTCGGATATGGGGCGGAGACTTTTCGTAATGTAAGTACTGCCTGCCATATGATCGGTCGAATTGCTTTTCCGATATATGTTTTTTTATTGGTTGAAGGGTTTACTCATACCAGAAGTGTCCGGAAATATGGAATTCGGCTTTTATTAATGGCAATTATGTCAGAGATTCCGTTTAATCTGGTTTTGGCGGGAAATCTTTTTTATCCGGATCATCAGAATGTGTATTTTACCCTTTTTATAGGGCTTGTATGTATGTATTGGATCAGCAGATTCGGTGATAACAGAGCCTATGCATTGGTAATTATGGGCGGTGGAATGCTGATTGCCTACCTGCTTAAGACTGATTATTCCTACTTTGGAGTTTTTGCAATCTGTTTGATGTATTTGCTCAGGCATGATTCAAAAGAAGAGGCAATTGTAGGTGGTCTTATGTTTTTCTGGGAGGTGACTGCAGTTTTGGCAATACCTCTAATGCTGTGCTACGACAAAACCAGAGGTCGGCAGAATAAGTGGTTTTTTTACTTATACTATCCGATTCATCTGACAGTTGTTTACTTGATTGCAGTATTGTTTATCATTCCGAAGCTTGCTTAGTTAGGGGTTATTCATGAAGAAATGCAGCAAATGCGGGTCGCTTAATAATGACTCGGTGAAATACTGTGAAAACTGCGGAAGCCGATTTGAGGATAATGAGAGAATAGGTATTGGTCATAGAATAATGTTCTGCCTCGTATCTACAGGATTTATAGGGATTCTTTTTGTGGTATGTGCATTGTCACTATAGAATTGCTGTATCAAACAAAAAAGGATGCCTGAGGGCATCCCTAAAGCTGGAAATCGGACTTGAACCGACGACCCCTTCATTACGAGTGAAGTGCTCTACCGACTGAGCTATTCCAGCAAATTTGTCACATAGATTATTATACCTGCGAGGCAGGATTATGCAAGTGTTTTCGAAATATATTGAGGAGGGTAAATGAATACTGTTCCGGTTCAGAAGAGGATGGACAGGCTGTTGAATGAATTAAAGCTCAACAATATCAGGCCAGCACTTTTGCTTCATGTGTGCTGTGCACCCTGTTCCAGCTATGTGTTGGAATACATGTCCGAATACTTCGATATTACTGTATTTTTTTACAATCCCAATATCACTCCTAAGGAGGAGTATGATCACAGAGTCCGTGAACTCATGAGGCTTGTTTCTGAGATGGGACTCTCCGAAAAGGTACGCATCGTCGAGGGAGAATATGAACCGGAGCTCTTTTTTGCAAGGACAAAAGGGCTAGAGCAGGAACCGGAAGGCGGAGCCAGATGTGAGGAATGCTTTCATCTTCGGCTTCAGAAAGCCTGCGAGTATGCCGCTGCCCACGATTATGACTATGT
>JAQYAH010000007.1 GCA_029227635.1 Clostridiales bacterium | reverse complement strand
TTGAGGTTGAGGTGCGAGAGCCGGTGATTCTTATTGAGAGACTGAGATACATAAACTGAACTCTCTACTGCCTTGACAAAGACTAAGTGCCTATGCATATATGCCCTATGCTTTTTCAGTATGACTAAGCCAACAACTCCCTCCACAAGGTGATGAAGGACAACAATATCAGGATCTTTAGGTCCCTGCGTAAAGTTGATATCGAGTCCATAGATGAGTACACGGCATTGCATCTGGGGATACCAAAGAACAGCAAGATTGCAGTGGTGAAATCCATCACTGAGGACGAGGACGGAAAGGTCGTGGAGTATGCGATCAATAAGTCCCCGGCGGAGAAGCTCCATATAGAGATGTATGTAATGGATACAGATCCCAAAAACATATAACTGAAGCTTAAAGTGTGAGGTGGATGCGCTGCATCCACCTCGCTTTGTTGCCATAGCATATCAGCCAAAAGGTCCAGTGGACCTTTTGCTGATTCGTAGAAAAAGAGAAGAATGGAGGATCAACATGAAAAGTATCAAAGGAAGAATTGCCCTTGTCACAGGGGCCGGAAGCGGAATCGGAAGAGCCGTTTCCATTGCCCTTGCATCCGAGGGAGCAAGGCTCATACTCACCGGACGAAGAGAGGAGAAGCTCCTTGAAACGAGAAAACTTACCGGACTTGAAGAGAAGGACTGTCTGGTGGTTCCGGGAGATATCACAAAGAAGAGCTTCGTCTGGGAGCTTGCCGCCGATATTGAAAACCGCTTCGGAGGTCTGGATATCCTCGTTAATAATGCCGGAAAAGCCTTAAACAAGCCTTTTGAAGAGACATCTCTGGAAGAGTTCGACGAGATCATGAGTATCAATGTCAGAGCCCCTTACATGGTGATTCAGGCGGTACTTGGGCTTCTTAAGAAGTCAGGTTCCGGCTCCATCGTTAACATTGCCTCTGTCACCGCTCATAAAGGTTATATCTATCAGTCCTCCTATGTGTGCTCAAAGCACGCCATCTATGGCCTTACTAAGAGCATTGCAAAAGAAGTGGCCGGGGATGGTATCAGAGTTCATGCCATCTGTCCCGGCGGGGTGAAAACCGATATGATCGGCACTGCAAGACCTGACCTCACCGATGCCAGTTTCATTGCTCCTGAAGACATCGCGGATACGGTATGCTTCCTCATAAAGCACGAGGACACCATGATCATCGACGAGGTGGGCATGCACAGAATCGGCAAGGAGCCCTTCCTTTAATAGTATTACAGTAAATAACGGCAAATTAAGAGACCGCCAAAAGCCCTGTTCGGTGCTTTTGACGGTCTTTATTGTTATCTGTACAATTTCTTTAGAAACTCTACGGTTTCGAAGATCTCCTCCGGAAGTTCTCCATCTTTGGAATAACCTTCTCCGAGGAAGACTGTGGGTTTGTTTTTGCCGTGAAAATCCGAACCGCAGCTCATCTTAAGAGAAAGGCGCTTTGCCAGATCGAACATCTCCTTCTCATACTCCGGGGAGTGGTCAGTGTGGAAGACCTCAAGCCCGGCAAGTCCGTGATCCATTAGCTTACATACAAAAGTGTTGAGATCTTCGGGACTCATTCGATATTGCACCGGATGAGCCAGAAAAGCTTTTCCCCCCGCCAGGGTGATCTCCTCCACCGCCTGAAAAGGATCGATGGGATCCTTGGGAAAATAATAGGGGCAGCCCGGCAAAAGGAACTTTGTGAAAGCCTCATTTTTGGAGGCCGCATGGCCGTTTTCCACCAGCCAGCGGGCGATGTGGGAACGGGTGATCATGGTGCAGCTGTTGTACTTCCGAAGTTCCAACTCAATGATGGTAAAGCCGTCCTTTTGCATGGCGGAGAGAATCTTTTTATTTCTCTGTGCCCGAATCCTTGAAAGGCTTTCAAGGTACTCCAAAAACCTTCGGTTCTCAGTGTCCGGCATGAATCCGAGAATGTGGTAGTTTTTGCCTTCGGAAAAAGCCGACACCTCTATTCCGGGAAAGATCCGAAGCTTCGAACTCTCAGCCGCTTTAAGTGCCTCTTTTACACCTCCGAAGGTGTCGTGATCGGTGATACCCAGATATTTTATTTCTAAAGAAAGCGCATGTTCCACCAGCTCCCTCGGGGAAAAGGACCCGTCAGAAGCGGTGGTATGGGCGTGTAGATCAATCGGATGAATCATTGCTTGCGTTCTGTTTGCGTGTCTCATTCTGCACTACCCGGATGAAGAACAAAAGTCCGATGGTAAGAGCAATTGCGAGAGCCAGGCAGACGATTGGCTGTCTTACGAATCCGGCTACGATGTAGCTGACAAAAGAGATCGTTGCCACCAGCATCGCGTAGGGAATCTGGGAAGACACGTGGTTGACGTGGTTACATTGCGCACCGGCGGATGCCATGATAGTGGTATCCGAGATGGGTGAGCAGTGGTCACCGCAAACCGCACCTGCCATGCAGGCAGAGATGGAGATAATCATCATGGTGTGGTCAGTCCTTGAGAAAAGATTTACAACGATAGGAATGAGGATACCGAAGGTTCCCCAGGATGTTCCGGTGGCAAAAGCCAGGAATGCCGCGATGATGAAAATGATCGCAGGCAGGAGTGATGCGAAGGCTTTTGCATTGTTGTCCACCAGCATGTATACATACTCTGCAGCACCAAGGCTGTCAGTCATAGCCTTCAACGTCCAGGCAAAAGTAAGGATGAGGATTGCGGGAACCATTGCCTTGAAGCCCTCGGGAAGGGCATCCATTGCATCCTTGAAGCTGATAACTCGTCTTGCGAGATAGAATACGATGGTGATGATCAGAGCACAGAGAGATCCGAGAACGAGACCTACGGAAGCATCACTGTTTGCAAAAGCATTGACAAAGCTTTCTCCGCTGAAGAATCCGCCTGTGTAGATCATTCCGATGACGCAGGCTCCGATGAGCAGGAAAATGGGAAGTACCAGATCAATAACATGACCCTTGCGGTTTCTGTCCAACTCATCTGTCATATTTGAGATCTTGTTGATGATGCCGTTTTTGGCGTCATTTTCATATTTAACCATGGGACCGAAATCCAGATCCATGACAGCCATTCCGATCATAAACACGATAGTGAGAATCGCATAATAGTTGTAAGGTATGGCACTGATAAACAGGTGAAGACCGTTTTCACCATCAACGAAACCGGTAACGGCTGCCGCCCAGGAAGAAATAGGAGCGATGATGCACACCGGTGCAGCGGTTGCGTCAATGAGATATGCCAGCTTTTCTCTGGAGATCTTGTGCTTATCGGTGATGGGATACATAACGCTTCCCACAGTAAGGCAGTTGAAGTAGTCATCTATGAAGATGAGACAACCGAGAAGAACGGTGACGAGGGTAGCGCCGATTCTTGTCTTTATGTGCTTCTGAGCCCATTCTCCAAAAGCTACCGAGCCTCCGGTGCGGTTCATAAGGCTTACCATTGCTCCCAGAATTACCAGGAAAATAAGAATACCTACATTCCAGGGATCTGCGAGAACAGAAATGAAACCGTCACTTACAACATGGTTGAGTGCGATCTCGGGATTGCCTCCGGCGAAAAATAATCCGCCCATTACGATTCCGATGAAAAGCGAGCTGTATACTTCCTTGGTGATAAGTGCAAGTGTGATGGCGATCACCGGGGGAAGAAGTGCCCAAAATGTGCCGTACATAGTGTTCCTCCTCAAAAAATTGTATTTTCATAAGTGCATTTAATTCAGTATATCATCAGTCGCCTGGGAAACAAAGAAAATATTAAAAAAGTATAAATTATTTAACAATGGTTGTTTTGTAGTGATACAAATGTTATATTTGCAATAGAACAGACAAAAGAAAAAAGGAATTGAACTGACAGAATGAAACGGAGGCGAGATATATGAATATTCAGAAGTTCACCCAGAAGTCTCTTGAGGCCATCAAGGGCTGCGAGAAGTACGCCTATGAGTACGGCAACCAGGAAATGACTCAGGAGCATCTTTTCATAAGTCTCCTCAACATGGAAGATTCACTTATCGAGAAGCTTATCGAGAAGATGGAGATAAATACCGGAGATCTGAAGTCAAGGCTTGAGAGTGCCCTCTCAAAGCTCCCCAAGGTACAGGGGGGCCAGCTCCTTGTAGGCAATGATCTCAACAAGGCACTAATTAACGCTGAGGATGAGGCGAAGCGCATGGGGGATGAGTATGTTTCTGTGGAACACCTTTTCCTATCCATGTTGGCAAGTCCCTCAAGGGAACTCAAGTCAATTTGCAAGGAGTTTGGAATTACAAGGGAGACATTTCTCAAGAGCCTTTCCACAGTCAGAGGTAATCAGAAGGTGACTTCCGACAATCCAGAGGCTACCTACGACACTCTTGCCAAATATGGCTATGACCTGGTGGAGAGAGCAAGGGACCACAAGCTGGATCCGGTTATAGGCCGAGATTCGGAGATTCGAAACGTTATTCGTATCCTCTCCCGTAAGACCAAGAACAATCCGGTGCTTATAGGTGAGCCCGGTGTCGGTAAGACTGCAGTAGTGGAAGGCCTGGCCCAGCGTATCGTCCGGGGTGACGTGCCTGAAGGCCTCAAGAACAAGAGGATCTTCGCTCTTGACATGGGAGCTCTTGTGGCCGGTGCCAAGTACAGAGGAGAGTTTGAGGAGCGTCTCAAGGCAGTCCTCGAGGAAGTAAGGAAGAGCGACGGAGAGATCATTCTTTTCATTGATGAGCTCCATACTATTGTGGGAGCTGGTAAGACCGAAGGCTCCATGGATGCGGGCAACATGCTTAAACCAATGCTGGCAAGAGGCGAGCTGCACTGCATCGGTGCCACAACTCTTGATGAGTACCGCAAATATGTGGAGAAAGATGCGGCATTGGAGCGCCGTTTCCAGCCGGTTACTGTGGATGAGCCTTCCGTGGAGGAAGCAGTCTCCATTCTTCGTGGACTTAAGGAGCGCTATGAGGTATTCCACGGAGTTAAGATCACCGACGGTGCCCTGGTTTCCGCGGCAACTCTTTCCGACAGATATATCAGCGACAGATTTCTTCCGGATAAGGCCATCGATTTGGTGGATGAAGCCTGCGCGCTTATTAAGACAGAACTGGATTCCATGCCTACAGAGCTGGATGAGCTTCATCGAAAGATCATGCAGCTGGAGATCGAGGAGGCAGCATTAAAGAAAGAGCAGGATCAGTTGAGCAGAGAGCGGCTTTTGGACCTTCAGAAGGAACTGAGTGGACTCAGGGAAGAATATGCATCCGGTAAGGCTCAGTGGGATAACGAGAAGCGGGATATTGACCGCATCCACACTCTTCGTGGAGAGATAGAGGATATCAACAACCGCATTCAGAAGGCTCAGACTGAGTACAACCTGGAGCAGGCTGCAGAGCTTCAATACGGAAAGCTTCCTCAGCTTAAGGCGCAGTTGGAGCAGGCGGAAGAGGCCATTAAGAATAAGGGGGAGACTCTGGTTCATGAGAGTGTTACCGAGGAGGAGATCTCAAGGATCGTCTCCCGATGGACTGGTATTCCGGTTTCAAAGCTCAATGAGACTGAACGAAACAAGACTCTTCATCTGGATGAGGAGCTCCACAAGAGGGTTATCGGACAGGACAAGGCGGTAACTGCGGTAACAGAATCTATCATCAGATCCAAAGCGGGTATCAAGGATCCCTCAAAGCCTATCGGATCCTTCCTTTTCCTTGGTCCTACCGGTGTGGGTAAGACGGAGCTGGCCAAGGCTCTGGCGGAAAGTCTTTTTGACGATGAGAACAGCATGGTTCGAATCGATATGAGTGAGTACATGGAGAAATATTCCGTGTCCAGACTCATCGGAGCACCTCCGGGATACGTAGGCTACGATGAGGGAGGACAGCTTACCGAGGCGGTAAGACGCAAACCCTACTCGGTAGTTCTTTTTGATGAGGTGGAGAAAGCTCATCCCGATGTTTTCAACGTGCTTCTCCAGGTGTTGGATGACGGACGTATTACCGATTCTCAGGGAAGGACAGTGGATTTTAAGAATACTATCCTTATCATGACTTCCAATATCGGATCTTCTTATCTGCTGGAGGGAATTGACAGTGACGGCAACATCAGTCCGGAGGCGGAGAAAGCGGTAATGACCGAACTCCGGGCCTCCTTCAGACCGGAATTTCTGAACCGTCTGGATGAGACCATCATGTTCAAACCATTGACTAAATGTGATATCTATAATATCATTGACTTGCTGGTTACAAACCTGAATGAACGTCTGACAGACAGATCGATTCATATCAGACTGACCAATGAGGCGAAATCTCTGGTAGTGGACAAGGGCTACGATCCCATGTACGGTGCAAGACCTCTCAAGCGTTTCATCCAGAGAAACGTGGAGACAAGGGCGGCGAAGCTGATCCTGGAAGGGGATATCGGTATGGGAGATACCATCGTCCTTGATAAAGGAGATAACGGAGAGATAATTGCCTATAAGGAACATTAGAAATTTTACCGGCCGATGCTGTTAAGCATGGGCCGGTTCTTTGTGTCAGCGACGAGCAAAGGTCTTGGTAGACTCGGAATGTGGCGACCGTGACAGGCATTTAGAGGCAGGTAATAGTGAGCAAGACAGTTTATAGCAGTACGAATTCATCAGTGAGCATCAGAGAAAATAAAATGGGTACCATGGCAATGCCGAAACTTATTCTGACCATGTCCCTTCCCATCATGTTCTCCATGATGATCTCCGCACTTTATAATATTGTGGACAGTATGTTTGTAGCAAGGTGGTCCGAGGATGCCCTTCAGGCGGTGTCCCTGGCTTTCCCGGTACAGACCCTTGTAATCGCGGTGGCAACGGGAACCGGAGTCGGCATGAACTCTCTCCTTTCAAAGTCCCTGGGAGAGAAGGATTACGAGAAGGCCAACAAGGCCGCTCACAATACTATTTTTGTGTGTGGGCTTAGCTATCTGGTTTTTGCTCTGTTTGCTGTCCTTTTCTCGGAAACCTTTTTCCGGCTTCAGACATCTGATCCGGTGGTTATCGGTTATGGCAAGAGCTATCTCTTTATCACCACCATCTGCTGTCTCGGAGTTTTTGTGAATATCATCGGAGAGCGGTTGCTTCAGGGAACCGGAAGGACCACGCTGTCCATGGTGTCCCAGTTGAGCGGTGCGGTGACTAACATCATTCTGGATCCTATTATGATCTTCGGTCTCTGCGGTTTTCCGGAGATGGGAATCAAAGGCGCGGCCATTGCCACGGTTACAGGACAGATCGTTGGAGCGATCCTGGCGACATTCCTCAACCTGAGATATAATAAGGAAATAAGTCTTGATATGCGTAAGTTCAGGCCGGAGATGTCAATCATCAAAACCATCTACCGGGTGGGACTGCCTTCCATCATAATGCAGTCGGTGATGTCTTTTACCACCTTTTTCCTGGACAAGATACTCATCCTTGTAGAGCCCTCCGGAGTTGGAGTCAACGTGTATGGAATCTACTTCAAGCTCCAGAGCTTTATTTTCATGCCGGTGTTCGGTCTGAACAACGGTATAGTGCCTATTGTGGCTTACAACTACGGAGCGAGAAACAAGAAGCGCATCGTGTCCGCTATCAAGATCGGAGTGATCTCTGCAGTGTGCATAATGGGTGCGGGAACATTGTTTTTCCAGATAAAGCCTGAGATTCTGGTGGCTCTTTTCCACCCTTCCGAGGCACTATTAAAACTTGCGGTTCCTGCCCTTAAGATACTCAGCATTTCCTTTATGGCAGCAGGCTACAGTATCACCATGGGATCTGTATTCCAGGCTCTCGGCAACGGAGTGTACTCCCTTGTCACCACTACTATAAGACAGATAATAGTAATTCTTCCGGTGGCCTACTTACTTGGCACGACTATCGGAATCGGAGCTATCTGGTGGGCAATGCCTATTGCCGAATGTGCGGCGGTGGTGACCACCACAATATTCTTTTTAAGAATCTTCAGACAGAAGGTCAGGGGACTTTAGAAGATGGATTTATTTGATTACATGAGAGAAGAGAGACAGGAGAAGGAAGCTCCTCTGGCAGCCAGGCTGCGGCCTGAGAAGCTGGAGGACATTGTGGGTCAGCAGCATATTTTGGGAAAAGACAAGCTGCTGTACCGGGCAATAAAGGCGGATAGGCTTTCCTCCATAATTCTCTATGGCCCTCCGGGTACCGGTAAGACTACCATTGCCCGGGTGATCGCCAATACCACAAAGGCGGAGTTTACCTCCATAAACGCCACTGCGGCAGGCAAAAAGGACATGGAGGAGGCAGTGAAAAAGGCCAAGGATGCCCTGGGAATGTACGGGCGCCGGACTATCTTTTTCATTGACGAGATCCACCGCTTCAATAAAAGCCAGCAGGACTATCTGCTTCCTTTTGTGGAGGACGGAACTATCACCCTTATCGGGGCGACCACGGAGAATCCGTTTTTCGAGGTAAACAGCGCTCTCATCTCAAGATCAGTGATCTTTCGCCTCAATGAACTTACGAGGGATGATATCAAGGTTCTCATTGATAGGGCTCTTACAGATATGGAGAACGGAATGGGAGCCTACAACGGCGTGATCGATGAGGAGGGAAGGGATTTCCTTGCGGACGTTTCCGGAGGAGATGCCAGAATTGCCTTAAACGCCATAGAACTGGCTATCCTCACAACGGAGGTGTCTGAGGACGGGTACATTCATCTGAATGCCGATATTCTCTCAGACTGTGTGCAAAAGCGGGTGATCCGCTACGAGGCCAAAGGAGACAATCATTACGATACCATCTCCGCTTTCATTAAGAGCATGAGAGGCTCTGACCCGGACGCGGCGGTGTTCTATCTGGCCAAAATGATCGAGGCCGGGGAGGATATCAAATTTATAGCGAGAAGAATCGTGATCTGTGCTTCCGAGGATGTGGGAAATGCGGATCCCATGGCGCTTTCCGTGGCGGTATCCGCGGCCATGGCGGTGGAGAGGATCGGACTTCCGGAGTCCCGGATAATCCTGAGCCAGGCAGCAATCTACGTGGCCTGTGCTCCGAAAAGCAACGCCTCCTACCTGGCGGTGGACAGCGCATTGTCTGCGGTGAGACATAACCGGACGACGGTTCCGCCTCATCTGTGTGATGCCCATTACGGGGGAGCAAAAGAATTCGGTCACGGGGTGGGGTACATGTATGCCCATGATTACCCCCATCACTACGCAAAACAGCAGTATCTCCCGGAGGAGATCAAAGAGATGAGATTCTATGAGCCCGGAGAGCTTGGGTATGAGAAGAAGATAAAAGACTGGCTCTCATATCTCCGGGAATAAAAAGAAAAACAATAGAAAAAAGACTATTAAGGCCTAGGACATGAGCTCCAGCATTACTTTCTGGTAGACTTCCTGGGCTTTATCTTTCCAGTTGAGGGTATAGCGCTCTGCTTCTTCAATAGAGGGAACGCTGACTTTGAGCCCGAAGAGCTGAGCGTTGTTCTCAAAAATCTCCAGATGAACTTCATATTCTCCGGAGGTGGTTTTAAAATATCTGGCCTTTAAGTTGGTGGTCTCCCGAAGCGCTTTTGCATTGTCCCTTAAGTAGATCCGGATGTCTTCCCGGATTCCCTCTGAGAGTCGGGAGGTGAAGAAATTGATGGTCTGAGTGCCTTCCTCAGTGATGCTGTAGAGCGTCTCGTGGACATCCTCCTTCACAGTGATAAGCCCGGAGGTTTCCAGCTCAGAGAGAATCTCCTGAACCTGAAAATACCTCAGATACTCGCTGGTTGCCGCGAAATCTGCAATCTGAGCATTGGATAATGGGCAGGAAGCCCGATCCAGGAGATATAGCAAAATCAGTTTATTTAATGTGGAAGCTTCAGACATTTTACCTTTCCTCTTGAAAATGATTCACAAATTATGTTACCATTTTGAACAGAGAATATCAAATATACATTTTGACGTAGAATCATAAGCACATCTGTTATATTAATTAATTTTTGCATTGATTGTATTTGAATTGTAATTTTTCCCTGAGTAATATCTAATTAAATTGGAGGAATCTGAATGCGCGAGAAGTATCAGACCCTATCCCTTGCCATCCTTCGGGACCTGGCAAAAGCAAGAAATCTAAAAGGTGTATCCGGACTCAAGAAAGCTGAACTGATAGATAGGATGGTTCAGGCTGACGAGGAGGATAAGAAGAAGGCAGCAAAACCCCAGGCTAAGGAGGAACCGGCGAGTAAGACTACTCCGGGAAACTCTAAGTCGGAGGACCAAAGGGAGGCCCTTAAGAGGTCAATTGCCCAGAGAAAGGCAAGAGTTGAAGCAGAGAGCAGTAAGCTGAAGGAAGAGGTGCCTTCCGCTTCCGGAGCCGAAGCGGGGGAGAACAAGGAGCGGAGAAACAGGCCTGTGAACAACCGCAGCGAGAATCGCAGAGACGAGAGCCGCAGCGATAATCGCAGTGACAACCGGGGCGAAAGCCGAAATGACAACCGCAGTGAGGATCGCGGTGAATCCCGAAGCGAACAGCCCCAGGAAATGACCATGCCTAATAAGCTGGAGCAGCTTGACAGCGGTGAGGAGGCAACGGGAATACTGGAGATCATGACAGAGGGCTACGGCTTTATCAGAAGTTCCAATTATATGCCGGGCCCGGATGATGTATATGTTTCCCCTTCCCAGATCAGAAAATTCAACTTAAAGACCGGAGATATACTATGCGGCAACACCAGGATCCACACTCCCCAGGAGAAGTTCCGGGCACTGCTTTACCTTAAGCATGTCAACGGCAAGAGTCCTTTTGAGGCTTCAAAGCGCCCCAACTTTGAGGATATGACCCCTGTATTTCCCGACGGAAGGATCCGCCTTGAGGTTCCCGGTTCCAGCGTGGCAATGAGGATCGTGGATCTGATCGCCCCCATCGGTAAGGGACAAAGAGGTATGATAGTGTCCCCTCCCAAGGCCGGCAAGACCACGCTTCTTAAGGAAACCGCACTCTCAGTGAGAAAGAACAATCCGGAGGTCCACATGATCATCCTCCTTATTGACGAGCGTCCTGAGGAAGTAACGGATATCAAGGAGGCTATTGAGGGAGATAACGTGGAAGTAATCTACTCCACCTTTGATGAGCTTCCGGAGCATCATAAGAGAGTATCGGAGATGACAATTGAGAGAGCTAAGCGCCTGGTGGAACAGCACGAGGATGTAATGATCCTCTTGGATTCCATCACACGACTTGCAAGAGCTTATAACCTCACCTGTCAGCCCAGCGGACGTACCTTATCCGGAGGTCTTGACCCTGCGGCTATGTATATGCCTAAGCGCTTTTTTGGTGCCGCAAGAAACATGAGAGAGGGAGGAAGCCTTACAGTGCTTGCCACCGCCCTTGTGGAGACCGGAAGCAAGATGGATGACGTGGTTTACGAGGAGTTCAAGGGAACCGGCAACATGGAGCTGGTGCTTGACAGAAGGCTTTCGGAGCGTCGGGTGTTCCCTGCCATCGATATTCCCAAGTCCGGAACCAGAAGAGAAGACCTTCTTCTTACAAAGGAGGAGCAGGAGGCAGTCTATATTATGAGACGGGCAATAAACGGCTCCAAATCTGAGGAATCGGTTCAGAATATCATCGATTATTTTGTGAGAACTGAGAATAATAAGGAATTTATCAAGTACATTAAGAGATCCCAGCAAAATTAAAAAAATGTTCTTGCGTCCCGGGTATGGTTATGCTATACTGAGTAGGCTGCTAAAGAATTGAGTATTACGCGATATCAAATCTTTTCGCGATTTATAGAAATGGAAGAGGTGAAACAAATGCGTGAGGGAATTCATCCTAAGTATTATGAAGCAAAGGTAACTTGCAACTGTGGTAATGTATTCACTACAGGTTCAACTAAAGAAGAGATTCATGTGGAGATTTGCTCTAAGTGTCATCCCTTCTATACAGGTCAGCAGAAGATGGCTCAGGCTCGTGGCCGTGTTGATAAGTTCAACAAGAAGTACGGATTTACTGCTAACAACTAATATTGAACTAAGAAGGAGCTGCGACAGTATCGCAGCTCCTTTTGTGTAACAGGAAATAAGGAAGAATTATGGGCAGAATGAAAGGATCAGGAATCGGCGGTCAGGCCGTAATAGAAGGTATCATGATGAGAAACGGCGAGGATTATGCCGTGGCAGTGAGAAAACCTGACGGAGAGATCGAAATCAAGAAAGACAAATATACCGGAGTAGTTAAGTCGGATTTTTTGAAAAAGACACCTTTTATCAGAGGCGTGTTCAACTTTATTGACTCCATGGCGCTGGGTATGAAGACTCTTACTTTTTCCGCCAGCTTCTACGAGGAGGAAGAGGACAAGGAAAAACTCACTGATAAGGAGAAGGCGAAGGCTGAGAAACGGGATAATATCCTCATGGGCTTTACTATGGTGTTGTCAATAGCTCTGGCGATAGGGCTTTTCACCTTGCTGCCTCTGTTTCTGGCAAGCTTTTTGCGTAAGATCACTGACTCTGATCTCATCATTGCCATAGCAGAGGGTGTGTTAAGACTTGCTATCTTCATCGGATACATGGTAGTCATTGCCTTCATGGAGGACATCAGGAGGGTGTACATGTACCACGGAGCGGAGCACAAGTGCATCAATTGTATTGAGAACGGACTGGATCTCACGGTGGAGAATGTCCGGAAGAGCTCAAGGGAGCACAAGCGCTGCGGAACCAGCTTCCTTCTCTATGTGGTGGTAATCTCCATAATTCTGTTTTTCTTTATTAGGGTGGATTCACCTCTTCAGAGAGTAGTAATAAGACTCTGCCTGATTCCGGTGATTGCCGGTATTTCCTATGAGATCATAAAGCTGGCCGGAAGATCCAACAGCTGTATTATGGGAATCGTGTCTCGACCCGGCATGTGGCTGCAAGGCCTCACAACCAGAGAGCCGGATGACTCTATGATCGAGGTGGCCATCAAGGCGGTGGAGACAGTTTTTGACTGGAGAAGCTTTAAGGAAGAGAATTTCAAAGGAGAAGAAATCCATGACCTATGAGGAGCTCTTTCGCAGAGGCAGAGATAAACTGTCGGAGATACCCTGCGGGGACGTGGATGCGAAATATCTTCTTTTTAAGGTGACCGGTTTTAACACCGGAGACTATATACTGAGATCCCGGGAAGAAGCGGAAGAGGCAGTGGCTGAGGAGTACGAGAACCTTTTAAACCTCAGAAAAGAGCGGGTGCCTCTGCAGCATATCCTTGGAGAGTGGGAATTTTTTGGCTACGATTTCTATACCGAGCCCGGGGCACTGATTCCAAGACCGGAGACGGAGATCCTGGTGGAGGAGGCCATCGCCCTCATTCCTTTTGGAGGACGGATACTGGATATTGGAGTGGGCACCGGGTGTATTCCCATCAGCATTATCCTGAGCCTTAATGGAAAAGCCTCCGGCCTGGGAGTTGACATATCCAGGGAGGCTCTTAGTGTTGCCGCCAAAAATCGGGAGCGTCACAAGATTCCAGAGACAGATCTTGTGCTCCTTGAGAGCGATCTTTTTGAAAATGTGGAGGGGACTTTTGACCTTATCACATCCAACCCTCCCTATATACCCGAAGGACAAAGAGAATCACTGCAGCCGGAAGTACGGCTGTATGATCCGGATCTGGCGCTTTTTGGAGGAGATGACGGACTTGATTTTTACAGAAGGATAATCCGGGAGGCTCCGGAATATCTGAATCCAGGGGGATTTCTGATATTTGAGACCGGGCATGATCAGGCTGGGCAGGTAGCTGAGCTGATGGAGCAGGATTTTGCCGGAATCAGAATCGTAAAAGATCTGTGCGGAATCGACAGAGTGGTCCTTGGCACAAAAAAAAGTTAACAACAGACACCGTTTCTGATAAAATTAATAGGATGCAGTTTCGTTTTTTCTTGGAGGAAATTTATGTTTGATAAACTTGAAGATCTGCTTGTCAGATTTGACGAAATCATGAGAGAGCTTGCTGAACCCGGGGTGGTGAACGACCAGGAAAGGTTCCGCCGGCTTATGAAGGAGCAGGCAGATGCGGCTCCAATCGTTGAAGCTTATCGTGAATATAAGAAAACTAAGCAGGAGTGTGCAGACAACTTGGAGATGCTGGAGAGCGAGAATGACGAGGAGATGAGAGAACTCCTCAAGGAAGATCTTGCCAGCGGCAAGGCTCGCATCGAGGAGCTGGAGAAAGAGCTCAAGGTCCTGCTTTTACCTAAAGATCCTAATGATGAGAAGAATGTTATCGTGGAGATCAGAGCCGGTGCGGGCGGCGACGAGGCGGCCCTTTTTGCGGCGGAGATATACAGAATGTACCAGCACTATGCAGAATCCCAGCGCTGGAAGACCGAGTGGATCTCACTGAACGAGAACGGAATCGGAGGTTTCAAGGAAGCGGTGTTTATGATCACCGGTAAGGGAGCCTATTCCCGACTCAAGTACGAGAGCGGCGTTCACCGGGTACAGCGTGTTCCGGAGACTGAGAGTGCAGGACGAATTCATACTTCAACCATCTCTGTGGCTATCATGCCGGAGGTGGAAGATGTGGAAGTTGATATCGATATGAATGACTGCAAGTTTGATGTATTCCGTGCTTCCGGTAACGGCGGACAGTGCGTAAATACTACTGACTCAGCGGTTCGACTGACTCACCTTCCCACTGGTATAGTTATCTCCTGTCAGGATGAGAAGTCCCAGCACAAGAACAAGGCCAAGGCTCTTATGGTACTCAGATCCAGACTCTATGAGCTGGAGCAGGCGAAGCAGCACGACGAGCAGGCGGAAGCAAGAAAGAGCCAGATCGGTACCGGAGACCGCTCAGAGAAGATCCGTACTTACAACTTCCCTCAGGGTCGTGTAACCGATCACCGTATCAAACTCACACTGCACAAGCTGGATTCTATTTTAAACGGTGATCTGGACGAGATCATCGACAGCCTTACCGCAGCAGATCAGGCAGCAAAGCTTGCTAATATGAACCAGGAATAATTGACAAGATAACAGGAAGAAGGGACAACTTTGATATCAGAGAATATGAAAATAATGGTGGGACAGAGTTCCGCCATCAGAGCTATGTTCGAGGAAGGAAAACGTCTGGCTTCCATTTACGGAGCAGAGAATGTTTTTGACTTCAGCCTGGGAAACCCCAATGTGGCAGCTCCCGAGGCAGTTACAAGAGCTATCCATGAGGTGGCAGATGAGCCGGACTCAGTGGAGGTTCACGGCTACATGAACAACTCCGGATATGAGAGTGTCAGAGCCGCAGTGGCAGAGCATCTCAACAGACTCCACGGAACTGCTTTTCATCAGGAGAATATCCTCATGACAGTAGGTGCCGCCGGTGGTCTAAATGTTATCTTAAAGACCCTTCTTAACCCTGGGGATGAGGTTATTGCTTTTGCACCCTACTTCGGGGAATACAGAGCCTACACCGCCAACTTCGGAGGAGTCCTTGTTGAAGTGCCTCCAAAGTATCCTGACTTTCAGTTGAATCTTGAGGGACTTAAAGATAAGCTCACAAGCCGGACAAGGGCGGTTATCATCAACAACCCCAACAACCCTACCGGTGTGGTTTACACCGATGAGACAATAAAGGGACTGGCAAAGATCCTCAATGAGAAGATGGAGGAGTTCGGAACCGACATCTATATCATAGCCGACGAACCCTACAGAGAGCTGGTCTACGACGGAGTCACAGTGCCCTATCTCACAAAGTACTATGATAACACTATCGTGGGTTATTCCTGGAGCAAATCCCTCTCTCTTCCCGGAGAGCGGATCGGCTACCTTGTGATCCCCGATAAAGCCAAAGACTCAGAGCTTATCATTTCCGCAGCAAATGTGGCAAACCGGATCCTGGGCTTTGTAAATGCTCCTTCTCTTATGCAGAAGGTGGTTGCAAAATGTCTTGAGGAGAAGACGGATATCTCCTATTATGACCGTAACCGAAAGACCCTCTATGAAGCCCTCACCGAATGCGGCTTTGAGTGCATTCCTCCCAAGGGAGCTTTTTATCTTTTTGTTAAGTCTCCCATGGAAGATGAGAAGGAATTTGTGGCAAGAGCCAAGGAGTTCAATCTCCTTCTGGTTCCCGGCAGCTCTTTTGGATGCCCGGGCTATGTTCGTCTTGCTTATTGTGTCTCCTATGAGACCATTTGCAATTCTATTCCCCGTTTCCGGGAATTTGCGGACAGTCTTAAATAATATTTGAAGAGGAAAGAAATGAGTATTTCGAGAGATAACCTGAGAAATGTCACTCCCTACACTCCGGGAGAGCAGCCTCAGTTTGCAAAAAAAATCAAATTAAATACCAATGAAAATCCCTATCCCCCTTCACCTGAAGTGGAGAAGACACTTGTGGGACTGGATGCAGATAAGTTCAGGCTTTATCCTGATCCCAACACGGGACTTTTGAGGGAAGCCCTGGCTAAACGCTATAACGTGACCCCGGATCAGGTGTTCACCGGAGTAGGTTCCGATGAAGTCATTGCCCTGTGTTTCCAGACTTATTTTAACAGTGGAAAGCCCATCCTTTTCCCGGAGATATCCTATTCCTTCTATAAGGTTTGGGCGGATATTTACAAGGTTCCCTATAAAGAGATTCCTCTAAAGGAGGACTTCTCTATCGATCCCGAGGACTATAAGGTGCCCAACGGGGGTGTGATTTTCCCCAATCCCAATGCCCCCACCTCAAGACTGGAGAGCCTCTCCATGATTGAGGAGGTCCTTAAGGCAAATCCGGATGTTGCGGTGATCATCGATGAAGCTTATATCGATTTTGCCGGAGAGGGAACTTCTGCCCTGGCCCTTCTGTCAAAGTACGACAACCTGGTGGTGACCCAGACTTTCTCAAAGTCCCGGTCCATGGCGGGAATGCGCATCGGCTTTGCCATCGCAAGCAGAGAGATGATCTCATACCTGAATGATGTGAAGAATTCCTTCAACTCTTATACTCTGAATTATCCCGCCATTGTCTGCGGAGCCGCTGCAGTGGAGGACGAGGAGTATTTCAGATCCACTATTGATCGGATCATAGAGACCAGAGATTATGCCGAGAAGGAATTTAAGGATCTGGGCTTTACCTTCTCAAAGCCTTCAGCGAACTTCCTTTTTGTAAAGAAGCCGGGAGTACCCGGAGAGGAGATTTTCAAGTATCTCCGCAGCAAAAATATCTTCGTGCGTCATTTCAACACCGAGAAGCTTAAGGACTATCTCAGAGTGACTGTGGGAACCAGGGAGGAGATGGAGGAACTTTTCCGTGAGATCCGGGCTTTTCTGGCTGAAAAATAGACATAAGGAGAAAGAAGGAAGAATGTACCTTATTGCAGGCCTTGGAAACCCCGAGGCAAAATACAACAAGACCCGTCACAACGTGGGCTTTGAGGTAATTGACCGCATATCTTCAAAGACGGGGATCCCAGTGAATCAGAAGAAGTTCCGGGGGCTTTACGGCAAAGGCATGATCGGCGGGGAGAAAGTGATTCTACTCAAGCCTCAGACTTACATGAACTTAAGCGGCGAGAGTATCTCCGGTTTTCTCAAGTTTTTTGATATCGATCCGGCCAAGGAACTCATTGTCATCTGTGACGACATTGCACTGGATGTGGGAAGAATAAGAGTACGCCAAAAAGGCAGTGCCGGAGGACACAACGGACTCAAAAATATCATTTCCCATCTTCAGGGCTCCAACGAGTTCCTGAGAGTCAGAGTGGGAGTGGGGGATAAGCCTGAGAACGGGGATCTTGTGAATCATGTTCTTGGCAGATTCTCCGGAAACGAGACGGAGGCCATCTCCCAGGCGATGGATAAGGCGGCCCTTGCTGCCATTGATCTTCTGACCCAGGAGGTTGGAGAGGTAATGAGCCGATATAATCGAAAGGATTGAAATTATGAAAATGCTTGAAGCTCTTCTTTCCGAGCTGGCAGCTTTCGAAGATATTGAATACTCACTTCAGAAGAATAAGGGAATCAATCTGGTCAGAGGCTGTATTGATTCCCAGAAAACACATCTTATCTATGGTTTATCCCGAAAATTTCACAATCGGATAATCGTCACCGGCGATGAACTCAAGGCAAAAAGGATCCTTGAGGAGTATCGCTTTTTCGGTGAACCCTGCTATTACTACCCCCCGAAAGATTTCCTTTTCTACAAGGCGGATGTGAGGGGCAATGTCATTGCCCGGGAGCGCATGGCGGCAGTAAAGTCTCTTTTGGAAGGCGAGGAGGGAACTATAATCACCACCATCGACGGATTCTTCGATGAGCTCCCTTCGTTATCTTATCTGAGGTCCGAGAGAATAAGAATATGCCCCGGTGACATTCTAGATATCAGACAGCTCTCCGAGAGGCTTATCAAAATCGGATATGAGAGATGTGCCCAGGTGGAGTCCGGAGGTCAGTTTGCCTTGAGAGGCGGAATTCTGGATGTTTTCAGCTTCACCGACGAGACTCCGGTGAGAATTGAGTTCTGGGACGATGAGGTGGATTCCTTAAGAAGCTTCGATGCCGAGACCCAGAGATCTCTGGGAAATCTGAAGGATGTGACAATCTATCCCTATCCTTCGGTGGAAAAAGATGTAAACGAAAAAGTTACTTTTATAGATTATTTCGATTCTGATAACAGTGTTTTCTTTCTCGACGAACCTAACCGGCTGAAGGAGCGGGCGGAGTTCATCCAGAACGAATACGCCGACAGCGTGGAGAATCGCGTTGCCAAAGGCTACATGACCCCGGAGGAAGTGGAGAAGATGGAAGACTTCCCGAAAGTGGCGGCAGCTTTTGCAAAAAGACACACCGCGGCCCTTGCCACCATCGACGCTATGAGGGAGGACTGGAGGATCGAGAAGTCTTTTTCCCTGGAAGTGCGCTCCGGGGGAACCTACAAAGGAGATTTTGAACTTCTCATCAGTGACCTTGAGAAATCCATGAAAAAGGGTGCCCGGGTCATTCTCATGTGTGGCTCCAGAAGCCGGGGAAAAAGACTTTCCGAGGATCTGAGAGATTTCGGACTGAATGCTTTTTACCTGGAGGACAAGAATCGGGTGATCAATAGCGGAGAGATCGGAGTGACCTACGGCAAGATCTTCCAGGGTTACGAGTATCCATCCATTGGTTTTATGGTTATCTCCGAGAGCGATATTTTCGGTCGGGAGCAAAAGAAAAAGAAGCGCTACAAAGGCGGAGCCAGGATCCGAAGCTTCGACGACCTGAAGGTAGGAGACTACGTGGTTCACGAGAGCCACGGCGTGGGAATCTACCGGGGAATCGAGAAGATAAACGTGGATAAGACGGTAAAGGACTACCTGAAGGTGGAGTATGCCAAAGGAGGCAATCTTTACATTCCGGCTACGGGGCTGGAGCTTTTGCAAAAGTACTCCGGAGGCAGCGAAACTCCAAAGCTCAACACTTTAGGCACTGCCCAGTGGGAGAAGACCAAGAAAAAGACCCGGGCGGCGGTGGACGAGGTGGCCCAGGAGCTGGTGGATCTCTATGCTCTTCGGGATGCGAAGAAAGGCTTTGCCTTCGGAAAGGACACTGTGTGGCAGCAGGAATTCGAAGAACTCTTCGAGTATGACGAGACCGAAGATCAGCTGGCAGCCATTGCCGACACCAAAAGAGATATGGAGAGCACCAGGATCATGGACCGGCTGATCTGCGGAGATGTGGGATTTGGCAAGACGGAGATCGCCATAAGGGCAGCCTTCAAGGCGGTTCAGGAAAACAAGCAGGTGGCCATACTTGTGCCCACCACCATTTTGGCAGAGCAGCACTACCGGACTTTTTGTCAGCGAATGAAGGAGTTCCCGGTAAATGTGGAACTCTTATGCCGGTTCAGGACCCCCAAAGAGCAGAAGCAGACCATTGAGAAGCTAAAAAGCGGCCGGGCGGATATTGTAATCGGAACCCATCGGCTTTTATCAAAGGATGTGGCTTTTAAGGACCTGGGACTTCTCATTGTGGACGAGGAGCAGAGATTCGGGGTGAGTCACAAGGAGAAGATCAAGCAGCTGAAGACTGACGTGGATGTGTTGACTTTATCCGCCACCCCCATCCCGAGGACTCTGAACATGAGTCTTATCGGAATCAGAGACATGAGCATTTTGGAGGAGGCTCCGGTGGACCGGATTCCTATCCAGACATATGTCATGGAGTACAATGAGGAGACAGTGAGAGAGGCCATCAACCGGGAGTTGGGCCGGGGAGGTCAGGTTTACTTTGTTTACAACCGTGTGGACAACATCGCTGATATGGCAGGCTTTATCTCAAAGCTGGTGCCGGAGGCCAGCGTGGCTTTTGCCCACGGTCAGATGAGTGAGAGGGAGCTGGAGGATGTCATGATGGAGTTTATCCAGGGCAACACCGATGTTCTGGTAGCAACAACCATCGTGGAAAACGGCATCGATCTTCCCAACGCCAATACCATGATAATCTACGATGCGGACAAGATGGGACTTTCCCAGCTCTATCAGCTGAGAGGCCGGATCGGCCGGTCAAACAGAACCTCCTATGCTTTTCTAATGTACCGTAAAAATAAGATGCTTAAAGAACAGGCGGAAAAGCGCCTTTCCGCCATCAGAGAGTTTTCCCAGCTGGGGGGAGGTTACCGGGTAGCTTTAAGAGATCTGGAACTTCGAGGTGCGGGAAACCTACTTGGCAAAAGGCAGAGTGGCCACATGGCAGCCATTGGCTATGACCTCTACTGCAAAATGCTTGGAGAAGCCGTCGGCGCCTTAAAAGGCGATGCTCCAAAAGAAAACTATGAGACCGCAGTGGATCTGGCGGTAAGCGCCTACATTCCCGGCAGCTATATCGACAACGAATTCCAGAAGCTCTCGGTGTACAAGCAGATCTCCCAGATCGAATCCGAGGAAGACTATTCGGATATGCTGGATGAACTAACTGATCGCTACGGGGATCTCCCTTCGGAGGTAATAAACCTTATGGAGATCGCCCGGATAAAAGCTCTAGCCCACTCACTTCAGCTGATAGAGATCTCCCAGAAGGGCGAGGTCTACCGGTTTGTATTTTACGACAAGGCAAAGCTTGACCCCGCAAATCTGCCGGAGCTTATAAGGGAAGCAAAAGGAGATCTGACGGTAAAGACCGGAAAGACTCCGGTGTTGATATATAAGAGGCGCTCCCTTCTCAAAAACGGGGAGGAGGAGTCTCCTTTTGATGTGGCTGACAAGGTCCTTAAGGGTATAAAAACATTGATTCCGGACTAAATTCGTATTATAATATAACCTAGTCTGTTTTTAAAAAACGACGGATAAGAAAGGAAGATTTTTTATGCGCAATTCAGTTAAGAGAGCTGCAAGTCTTATCCTTGTAATTCTTATGGGGATGGCTTGTCTCACCGGATGCACTCCCGGAGATGGCAGGACTGCAGCACAGATCGGAGATTTAAAACTGACCTACGGTGAAGCAAACTTCTATGTTCGTTACAACCAGTCAATGTACGAGAGCTATTATAAGGCTTACGGTGCGACAGATATGGCATCGGTTTGGAGCGGAGCTTCCGAGGAAGACTCTGAGAAGACCGTGGGAGAGGCTTATCTCGAAGAACTCAAGACCGGAATTGAAGACAGATATGTGATCGCTCAGAAGGCTTCCGAGTACGGAGTGGAACTCAGCGATGCTGAGAAGAAGGTTATCGAGGAGTGCGCAGATGAGTTTATTGCCGCAAACTCTGAGGAGACCCGGGAAGCTATGAGTGCTACCAAGGAAAACATAGTCAGTTTTCTCACTTATCAGATCCTGGAATCCAGAGTGACTGAGAAGATGAAGGAAGGTGTTGATGAGAATGTTACCGATGAGGAAGCTCTCACCAAGGACATCTCCTACGTTAAGATCAGCTATGCAACCAGCACTACCGGACTAGGAAGTGCTGAGCTGGATGAGGTTGTTGGAACTTTTAATGAGGAGAACAAGGAAGTTGTAAAGGAACTCGCCAAGGAGATGGCAGATAAGTACGACGGAAGCGATTTCAAGGCTTATGCCGAGGGTTATGGATATACTGCCGAGAGTACCACAGTAAACGCGGCCTCCGAGTATCCCACAGCCGAGGCCTCAAAGATGGCTTTCGAACTTGGAGAGAATGAGGTAAGTGAAGTCTATGACAATGAAGATGAGAGCTGCTTCTATATCTTCCACATGGACAATACCTTCAACAAAGAGGCAACTGAGCAGAATAAGCCCTCTGTGGTAGAGCAGAGAAGGACAGATCAGTATGAAGCAAAGCTTGCCGAGATGAAGGAGTCAATGAACATCAAGTGGCACAACAGTGTGTGGAGCAAGATCAGCCTCGAGAAGGTTGGTGTTTCCATGATGATCCCTGACGAGGTGACTCAGCAGCAGGAGCAGGCAAAGGAAACTCAGACGCTCTATACCGACCCGGAACTTGAGGTTGAGTACTCCGATAAGATCAGCCTAATGTACGAAGGTACCATTGATGGGGTTGCCTTTGACGGAGGTAGTACCGGTGATGCAGCTACCGATCTGGTTATCGGATCCGGTACCTATATCGATGATTTTGAAGAGCAGCTTATCGGTTCTCATCCCGGAGATAATGTGATAGTCAATGTCACCTTCCCCGATGATTACAAGAATGCGGAACTTGCCGGTAAGGAAGCTCAGTTTGACTGTACTATAGTGGGTATCTACCGAGAATAGTCATCAGATGTGCCCGGTGGGCACATACTGAGATTGCAGTCAATAGTATTTGTCCGGGCTGCTTCTGAGTTTTGACTCATGGCTGGACCAAATTAGGTTTCGGACGTTGCCAAGTCCAGACACTGTATGATAGAATTAACAGAACGAAATCCAAGGAGGGGTTTAATCATGAAAAGAATCAACACTCTTAACAAGAAGACATTAACAGAGACTCTCAAGAAGGGTGGTTGCGGTGAGTGCCAGACATCCTGCCAGTCAGCGTGTAAGACATCCTGCACAGTAGGCAATCAGACTTGTGAGAATCACAAATAAGAGTGCTTCGTTAAAGAGAATATTTAAGATCATTACAGAAAATACTCGATAGTAATATCGGGTTTTTTCTCGTGTTTAGGAAGGAGTACGATGAAGTGATTCATCAATATGTAAATAACGGATACTACATCGTGCTTGACGTCGCAAGCGGCGCCGTACACTCGGTGGATCCTCTGGCATACGATGTTATTGCCTGGTTGGATAAGGAGATCAGAGACCCCAAAGCGGAAGATATGACTCCCGAATTGTACGAGAAGGCCTGCACCAATTTCAAAGACAGAGCAAGCCGTGAGGATATCATGGAGCTCATGGATGAGATCAAAGAGCTGATTTTGGATGGTCAGCTCTTTTTCGAGGATCCCTTTGAGAAGTACATCGGTGATGTTAAAGCACGTAAAACTGTAATAAAGGCCATGTGCCTTCATATTGCCCACGACTGTAATCTGGCCTGCGAGTACTGCTTTGCCGAGGAGGGTGAGTACCACGGACGCCGGGCAATTATGAGTTACGAGGTGGGTAAGCAGGCGCTGGATTTCCTGATCGCTTCTTCAGGCAACCGAAGAAATCTGGAAGTGGACTTCTTCGGAGGAGAGCCTCTCATGAACTGGGAGGTAGTCAAGAAGCTGGTAGCTTACGGAAGAGAGCAGGAGAAGCTTCACGACAAGCATTTCAGGTTTACCCTTAC
>JAQYAH010000006.1 GCA_029227635.1 Clostridiales bacterium | reverse complement strand
ACATACCAATAGGAGTACGTATGAACCTTTTAACTATGGAGCATATCACCAAGACCTACACCGACAAGGTGCTTTTGGATGACGTGAATTTCAGCATAAATGAAAACGAGAAAATTGGAATAATTGGCGTTAATGGTGTGGGCAAATCCACCCTTTTGAGGGCAGTTGCCGGAATCGAGGAGGTGGATGAGGGAAAAAGGACCACAACCACCAACCTTAAAGTTGGCTACCTTCCCCAGACACCGATATTTGAGCCCGGATCCACAGTGATAAAAGCAGCTCTTTCCGGAAACACTGATGAAATGAACCTTTGGAGCATGGAGGCAGATGCCAAGGCCATGCTGAACAAGCTGGGTTTTGTGGATTATGATGAGGTGACGGATCACATGTCCGGAGGCCAGAAGAAGAGGATCGCTCTGGTGCGCACCCTTCTTTTCGATTCCGAGATCCTGGTCCTTGATGAGCCCACCAACCATCTGGACAATGAAATGTCGGAGTGGCTGGAGGAGTATCTCATCGGCTACAGAGGGGCCATTGTCATGGTCACCCATGACCGGTATTTTCTCGACCGCATAGTCACTCGAATCGTGGAAGTGGATAAGGGAAGACTCTACTCCTACCCCGGAAGCTACTCCGAGTTTGTGAGATTAAAAGAGGAGCGCCAGAACATGGAACTGGCCACGGAACGCAAAAGAAAGAGTATTCTTCGGGTGGAACTTCAGTGGCTCATGCGGGGAGCGAGAGCCAGATCCACCAAGCAGAAGGCGCACATTGACCGCATTCATGCCATGCAGGAGATCGCCGACATTCAGGCTGAACGCCGGGTGGAGATGAGTTCCATGGCTTCCCGAATGGGCAAAAAGACCATAGAAATGTCCGGTATATCAAAATCCTACGGGGATAAGGTGCTTATTAAGGACTACAATTATATTTTTCTAAGGGATGACCGCATAGGAATCGTGGGGCCCAACGGCTGCGGAAAATCCACGCTTCTTAACATTCTAACCGGGAAGATCCCGGCGGATTCAGGCACAATCGAGATCGGTCAGACGGTGAAGATCGGCTACTTTGGCCAGACCAACGAGGCCATGGATCCGGGGATGAAGGCCATCGACTATATCAAAGAGGTGGGAGAGTACATCAGAACTCCGGAAGGCGTGGTGACGGCTTCAAAGCTGATGGAGAGATTTCTTTTTGACGGAACCAGCCAGTGGTCCCTCATAGAGAAGCTTTCCGGCGGAGAACGGCGCAGGCTTTACCTAATGAGGATCCTCATGGGAGCCCCTAACGTGCTGATTCTGGATGAACCTACCAACGACCTGGATATTCAGACACTTCGGATCCTGGAGGACTACATCGACGAGTTTGACGGCATTGTCATAATCGTCTCCCACGACCGGTATTTTCTCGACAGAACAGTTCGGAGGATATTTGCTTTTGAAGAAGCAGGCGAGATCCGCCAGTACGAAGGCAACTACTCCGATTACCTTATCAGAAAAGAGCTGGAGGCTCCGGAGGAAGTCGAGAGTCCCCGAAAAGAAAAGGACGACTCCCAAAGAGCCGTCCGAACCCACGAAAAGAAACTGAAATTCACCTACAAGGAGCAGCGGGAGTTTGACACCATCGACGAGGACATCGCCCTTCTCGAGGAAAAATCCGCCGCTCTGGATGAGGAAATCCTGGCCAATGCCACCAATTCCGGAAAACTAAATGAGCTAATGAAGCAAAAGGAAGAGGTGGAGGCCCAGCTTGAAGCCAAGATGGAGCGCTGGGAGTACCTCAACGAGCTGTATGAGAAGATCCTTGCGGCTCAGAATGATTGTTGATGAACCAGGACCAGATTGCTGCACCGATGATGATGAGATAACCCACGAAGCTGAGAACATCCGGCACCTGTCCCAGGAAGATAAATCCGAGGCTGGTGGAGAAGATGATCTGAGTGTAGTCGAATAGGGAAATCTCCCTTGCCGGGGCATTGGCATAGGCCGCGGTGATGGAGAACTGACCTCCGGTGGCAAAAAGACCCGCCAGCAGCAGGATAAGCAGCTGCCTTAAGGTCATGGGTTTTAAGTCCATGAGCATGAAGGGAATGATGACCAATGTTGAGAAGGTGGAGAAAAAGAAAATGATAAAAGGCTTATTCTCCCCTTTCTTCGTGAGATACCTTACGAAAGTGTAGGCGATTCCCGCGCAGACACCCCCGGCAAAACCCACAAAGGCCGGCAGGGACACCATGGATCCGAAGGTGGGCCGGATCACAAAGAGTGCTCCGATAAAGGCTGTCAGGATAGTGGCAAACTGCTTTAGGGACAGCCTCTCTTTAAGGATGATCACGGAGAAAAGCGCTGCCGCAAAAGGACTCATCTTGTTAAGGATGGAGGCGTCGGCGAGAACCAGGCGGTCCACCGCGTAGAAGTTGGCCAAAAGCCCCAGGGTTCCGAAGGTAGAGCGGGCCAAAAGTCCCGGAAGGCACCCTCTGGTTGGCTTGAAGCTGTCATGGTTTCTGATCAGCACAAAAAGTGCGGCCATCATGGCTACGAAATTTCTGAAAAAGCTCTTTTGAAGGGCGGGAAGATCCCCCGCCAGCCTGACTGATAGACTCATACAGGCAAAGCAAAAGGCTGAGAGTATTAAAAATAAGATTCCTTTGGTTCTTTTATTCATAACAGGTTGATTGAAATAGGGTGTAAAGCTGCCCTGTCTATTTTAATGACTCGGAGTAATAATTGCAATGAGAATATTGAGCGTTACCGCCCAGAAGCCGGAAAAGACCGGCAGCGGCGTATATCTTTCCGAACTGATGAAAGGTTTTGAAAAAGCTGGCTGTAACCAGGCTCTGGTGGCCGGGATCACCTCTTATGACACCCCGGAGATCGTCCCGGGAGCGGCCTTTTTCCCGGTGTACTTTGAGAGCGAGGCCCTGCCCTTTCCTGTGGTGGGCATGTCCGATGAGATGCCCTACAAAAGCTTAAGATATAGGGAGATGACAGAGGAGATGCGGGAGGCTTTTTTGGAGGAATTCCACAGAGTCCTCAATAAGGCGGTGGAAGAGTTCGATCCGGAACTCATAATCTGCCATCACCTGTATTTTCTCACCTCAAAGCTGAAAGAGTGGTTTCCAGAGATTTCTGTGGCGGGGATCTGTCACGGTTCTGACCTGCGCCAGTTTGTAAAAAATGATATCTGGCCGGAGAATGTTCGGGAGGATGTAAGGAGAGGCATTGCAAAGCTGGATCGGATCTATGCCCTCCACAAAAAGATGGCAATTCAGATATATGATTGCTTTTGCCGAAAAGGGGAGCCCTTTCCTCCGGTGGAAGTACTGGGAAGCGGTTATGACGGCAGCAGATTTTTCCCCAGAAAGCGGCTGGTCTATGCCGGTAAGCTCTCCCGGGAAAAGGGAGTCATGTCCCTGCTTCGGGCCCTGTCCCTCCTGCCCTACGACAGCAAAAGCCTGGAGGTTGTCCTCTGCGGCGGTGTGAGCGATGAAAGGGAGCAGCAGGAGATCGAGAAACTTAAGGCGCAGGCTCCCTATGAGGTGGCCTGTCCCGGCTTTTTGGAGCATGATGTTTTGTCGGAGTACTTCAGAAGTGCAGATCTATTCATACTTCCGTCCTTTTCCGAAGGACTGCCTCTTGTGATCCTGGAGGCCATGGCCTGCGGTACCCGGGTGATCTGCACAGACCTTCCGGGAATCAGGGAATGGACCGACGAGACCCTGCCCGGCAATGACATCATCTACATTACCCCGCCTAAGATGCACCACGTGGACGAGGCGGAGGGAGAGGAACTTGGGGCCTTTGAAAGGCGCATCGCAGAAGCCGTAACAGAAGGACTCGGGGACTTTGAGAACGAAGGCCGCCCCATAGGGCAGCTGTCCTTTGAAAAGCTGGCCCTGCGGGTGATGGCGGACGAGCAAGAGGAAGACCGATGAAAAAATACAAAGCCCTGATCTTCGACTTCGACTACACTCTGGTCAATTCCGACAAGGGGATAATGGAGTCGTTTCACTACGTTTTTGAAAAAAATCACATAACCGGAATTCCCGATGACCTGGTGCGCATGACCGTTGGCTTTCACCTTCGGGATGCCTTCATGATGCTGATTCCGGGTCTTACCCTTGAGGACACCGACCGCCTTCGGGCTGACTTTAAAGAGGCGGCAGTGAAGGTGATGACAAAAGGAACCCGCCTGTTTCCGGACACTCTGGGGTGCCTGAACCTCTTCTACGAGAATGGGATCCCCATGGGCATCTTTTCCTCTAAAGAGCAGGTGAGGATCCGGGAGGCCCTTAGCTTTTATGGATTGGAGGATTATTTTGAGCATATTGCAGGCTCAAGTGATGTGCAGAAACCAAAGCCTGACCCGGAAGGGCTTTTGCTCCTTGGAGAGAAACTGGGGCTTGAAGTGGATGAGATTCTATATGTGGGAGACAGCTATCTGGACGCCCTGGCGGCGGCTGGGTGCGGCATGGATTTTGCCGGGGTTGCCACCGGTACTACCCCTACACTGAAATTGAAGGAATACCCCCATGTCTTCGTGGGACGTAACTTAAAAGAATTCAAAGAGTGGTACGAAGCTACATAATAGAGAAGGAGAAAGGGTTCGTAAAGAGCCCTTTCTCCTTCTTCGCAATTATCACAGGTGCATATCTGTGTTTTATTTATCCTTGAGGAAATCGAATTTGGGGATATAGTCAAAGCCCTTCTGAAGATCCTCATCGGTGGGAACGTAGCTGGATAAAATACCCTTGTTGTAAGCATCGTAAGCGGCAAGATCGAAGTAGCCGGTTCCGGTGAGGTTGAAGAGGATGGTCTTTGCCTCTCCGGTCTCCTTGCACTTTAAGGCCTCATCGATGGCAGCTCTGATTGCGTGTGAGCTCTCAGGTGCGGGAAGTGTACCTTCAGTTCTCGCAAAAAGTGTAGCTGCCTCAAATACCTTTGTCTGATCTACAGCCCGGGCCTCATCGATATAACCGTCGTGGTAGAGCTGGGAAATGATTCCGCTCATTCCGTGGAAACGAAGACCACCGGCATGATCCGGTGAAGGCATGAAGCCGTTACCTAGAGTGTACATCTTAGCAAGAGGGCAAACGTGACCGGTATCACAGAAATCGTAAACAAACTTACCTCTTGTGAGAGAAGGACAGGATGAAGGCTCAACGGCGATGAAGTAAGGGTGAGTCTTGCCAAGAAGTTTGTCCTCCATGAAGGAAGCCATGATACCGCCAAGGTTTGAGCCGCCGCCGGCACAGCCGATAACGATATCGGGATAAACATCTAACTTCTCCATAGCAGCTTTTGCTTCAAGGCCGATGATGGACTGATGGAGAAGTACCTGGTTAAGTACGCTTCCCAGTGCATATCTGTAGCCCTCAGTGTGAGTTGCCACTTCTACTGCCTCTGAGATAGCAGTTCCGAGGCTTCCCTTTGAACCCGGGAACTCAGCGAGCATCTGACGGCCAACCTCTGTGGTGTCGGAGGGAGAAGGAATTACATTGGCACCGTAGGTCTCCATTACATTTCTTCTGTAAGGCTTCTGCTCATAGGAACACTTAACCATGTAAACCTTGAGATCCAGACCGAAGTATGCACAGGCCATGGATAAAGCGGTTCCCCACTGACCGGCACCGGTCTCTGTAGTGAGACCCTTAAGACCCTGCTTCTTAGCATAGTAAGCCTGAGCGATAGCGGAGTTGAGCTTGTGGCTTCCGCTGGTGTTGTTGCCCTCGAACTTATAGTAAATCTTGGCAGGAGTGTCGAGTGCCTTCTCAAGGTAGTAAGCCCTTACCAGTGGTGAAGGACGGCACATCTTGTAGAAGTTCTGTACCTCATCGGGAATCTCGATATATTTATCTGTATCATTTACTTCCTGTCTGCAGAGCTCCTCAGCAAAAATTGGCATAAGATCCTCAGCCTTAAGAGCTGCGCCTGTACCGGGATGAAGAAGGGGAGCGGGCTTAACCTTCATGTCAGCGCGCACGTTGTACCAGGATTTGGGAAGATCCTTCTCATCAAGATAAAATTTGTAAGGGATGTTTGACATAGCTAAAACTCCTTTCTGTAAATGATTTTTGATTGTTTTGGTAATAAGCGTATATATTATTTAATTTAATTGACAAATCCTTTGGCAAAAGCATTAATAAAAACAAAAAAACCCCTGCCACTGTAAAAATACAGGGACAAGAGCTTCTAAACAATACTCCTGCGGTGCCACCACTGCTTGACGTAATCACGCCCACTCTGCGAAATGCCATCACATCTCTGTTCTGTAACGGGAACTCCCGTTCAGGGATACTTCAGTTCACCCTGACCCTCAAAGGCCCATTTGCCGATTCGTTTTCTGTCGGGATCCCAGCATCCCCGACTCTCTGGGAGAGCGTTGTCGGTTTGACTTCCTTATCAACGGTTTGATCTCAATTCAATTTATAAAAAAGAAAAAGCGTGAGACGGGGCTCGAACCCGCGACCCCGACCTTGGCAAGGTCGTGCTCTACCAACTGAGCCACTCACGCTTATCACTCGCTTGCCTCGCAAGCAAGTAATACTTTACCATCAGTTTTTGGGTATGTCAATAACTTTTTGGAAAAAAGTTGGGGAAAGCTAGATTCAATTGTCAAATCATTATGCAGTCTAGCTTTCACAAAGTAGCCTCTTTATTACCGGTATTGCATCATGAGCAGTATCTACGACTGCTTCGCATTGGGTAAGAATCGACTCGTCCGGAATGATATAGTCGGGAATCAGTATCACAGTACATTTTGCCGCCAGAGCTGAAATAGCGCCTGAGGCACTGTCCTCAACCACAATGCACTCAGAAGGGTCGATGCCAAGTCTCTCTGCAGCAAGCAGATAGGGATCAGGTTCGGGCTTTCCGTGTTCAATATCCTCTCCGGAGATAGTAACGCTAAAAATATCCGGTAATCCGGATTTGCAAAGATTAATATCAATAATCTCTGCTTCGGATGAACTTACCAGTGCTTTAGGAATATCCAGTACTAATAGGTAATCAAAAAGATCATGTATTCCGTCTTTTACATCAGGTCCTTTCAGTTTTAATTCATTAATAAAAAGCTCAACAGAATGATCTACCCATTCCACTGCT
>JAQYAH010000005.1 GCA_029227635.1 Clostridiales bacterium | reverse complement strand
CAAATAGAAATGCGGCTGTAGAACTCAGGATCACCCTGGAGGCTTTCGGCTCAGACCACAAAGACAGAATTATTAAAGCACTGGAAGATTCCGGTCACAGACCTAAAGTGGTCCGTCCGGTATTATAAAAACAAGCGAGGTATAGTCCAATGAGCAAAATTGCTATGGCAAACCCCATCGTTGAGATGGATGGAGACGAGATGACCAGGGTTCTCTGGCAGATCATTAAAGATGAACTTATCGAACCTTTTGTAGACTTAAAGACAGAATACTATGATCTTGGACTTGAGAGCAGAAATGCTTCGGATGATCAGATCACAAAAGATGCAGCGGAGGCTACTAAGAAGCATCATGTAGCGGTAAAGTGCGCAACAATCACTCCTAATGCAGCCAGAATGACAGAGTATGATCTGAAGGAGATGTGGAAAAGCCCCAACGGAACTATTCGTGCCATCCTTGACGGTACGGTTTTCAGAACACCGATTATCGTAAAGGGAATCGAGCCTTGTGTGAGAAACTGGGAGAATCCTATTACTATTGCTCGTCATGCCTACGGAGATGTATACAAAAACACAGAGATGAAGATCCCTGCTCCCGGAAAAGTTGAGCTGGTGTACACTGCAAAGGACGGAACAGAGACAAGAGAGCTGGTTCACAAGTTTGAAGGCCCCGGTGTAGCCCAGGGAATGCACAACCTCTGCGGCTCAATTGAGAGTTTTGCGAGATCCTGTTTTGCCTATGCACTGGATCAGAAAAAAGACATTTGGTTCTCAACAAAAGACACCATCTCAAAGAAATATGACCACACCTTCAAGGACATTTTTGAAGAGATCTTCAAAAACGAGTATGAGGAAGCTTTCAAGAAGGCGGGTATCACATATTTCTATACCCTCATTGACGATGCAGTTGCCAGAGTGATGAAGTCAAAAGGCGGATTCATCTGGGCCTGCAAAAACTATGACGGAGATGTTATGAGTGATATGATCTCCTCAGCTTTCGGCTCACTTGCCATGATGACTTCAGTGCTGGTTTCCCCGGACGGCAACTTCGAGTATGAAGCTGCCCACGGAACTGTACAGCGTCATTATTATAAGCATTTGAAAGGTGAAGAGACTTCCACAAACTCCGTGGCAACCATATTTGCCTGGTCCGGTGCTTTCAGAAAGAGAGCAGAGCTGGATTCTCTTCCTGAGCTTTCTGCTTATGCAGACGCTCTTGAGGCGGCTACTCTCGAGACAATTGAGTCCGGCAAGATGACAAAGGATCTGGCCCTTATAACAACCATGGAGGACCCGGAAGTTCTCAATTCAAGGGATTTCATTAAGGCAGTTGCCGAGAACCTTAAAAACAGACTGTAATCAGATGAGAACGGCGTGTGATGCCTCACACGCCGTTCTTTGTTCAACTGTTCAGTTCTTCCAACTCCATCTGGAGTTCTTCCCATTTTTCATAATTGGACTCCAGTTGGGAAAGGACCTCTCCTTTTTCATTTGATAGTTCAAGACATTTTGCCGAGTTTGTGGCAATTTCCACCTGAGAGAGAAGGTCGTCGATTTCTTCAGAACGAGTCTCAAGTTTCTCAATTTCGGATTCCAGCTTCTTAATAGCGGATTCCTTTTTTCGCCGCTCAGCATTTAAGTTCTTCTGAGTGAGCCAGTCTTTTTTGCTTTCGGAATCAGTGGTGTTAGGTTCTGAGCCGGACTCCGGTTCGTTTATTGAGGTTAAAGCAAGTTTCTCTTTTTCTGCCTTAAAATCATCATAATTGCCGGCATACTTCACTATTCCTGTGTGGGAAAGTTCCATCACGGAGGTAGCAACCTGGTTGATGAAGTATCGGTCGTGAGATACGAAAAGAAGAGTGCCGGTATAATCGTTAAGAACGTTTTCCAGAATCTCCTTGGAGGTCATATCCAGATGGTTTGTGGGCTCATCCAGAACAAGAAAGTTGGCCTTTGAAAGCATGAGTTTTGCCAGGGAAAGGCGGCCTCGTTCTCCGCCGCTAAGGGAGCCTATAGTCTGGAATACTTCATCTCCTGTAAAAAGAAAGGCGGCAAGGAGATTTCTAATACGGGTTTTTGTAAGTTCCGGATAGGAGTCGGAAATCTCTTCAAAAAGAGTTTTGTCCAAATCTGAGAAGGAAACCTCTTGATCGTAGTATCCGATCTCAACCTGGGCTCCGGGAGTGAATTCGCCGGAATCCTGCAGGATCTCATGGTTCAGAATCTTCAGCATGGTGGACTTACCTGTACCGTTGTTGCCGATGAGAGCTACCCGTTCACCTTTTTTTATCTCAAATGAGACATCTTTGAATAGTTCTTTTCCGGGAAAGCTTTTACTTAAGGAGGTGACACTCAGGACGTCCTTACCGCTTTCAAGTTCAGGCTCCAGAATAAGCCGCATTGAATCATTAAGCTCCTGAGGCTTATCTATTCGTTCCATGCGATTAAGAACTTTCTCCCGGCTTTCAGCCCGTTTTATAGATTTCTCTCTGTTAAAGGATCGAAGCTTTTCGATTACCTGTTCCTGATGTTTTATCTCATCCTGCTGCTTTAGGTAAGCTTTCAGCTGAGCCTTTCTCAGCTGAGCTTTTTTCTCGCTGTAGGAGGTATAGTTGCCCCTGTACACTGTGCTTTTGCCAAACTCAATTTCAATGACTTTATTAACAATTGAGTTTAGGAAGTACCGGTCATGAGAGGTTATCAGTACAGTTCCGCTGTAATTCTTAAGGTAACCCTCGAGCCAGATGATTGCGTTCATATCCAGATGGTTTGTGGGCTCATCGAGCATGAGGATTTCCGGCTTGGAAAGCAATAGCTTGCCGAGCGCCAGTCGGGTTTTCTGACCTCCGGAAAGCTTGGAGGCGCTTTTAGTGAATTCAGATTCTTCAAAACCAAGACCTTTCAGGATGCCTGTCACTTCACTTTCCAGGGCATATCCGTTGTTGTACTCGAAAAAGTGGTTGAGCCGCTCATATTTTGCATATAGATCCTCCAATTCATTGGAGTCATGGGTGCTCTGCATGAGTTTTTCGGTGTTTCTCAGTTCACTTTCCACATCCAACAGATCCTGTCTTGAGTACAGAAGCTCATCATATATGCTCTTTGAAAAAACATTCTCCTGGTGCTGTGCCAGGTAACCGAGTTTAACATCGGAGGCAATGATAATATTGCCGTTATCAGGGTGCTCCTCGCCGGTTATTAGTCGAAACAGGGTGGTTTTACCTGCTCCATTGGCGCCCACAAGGGCAACCTTTTCGGAAGATTCTAACTGAAAGTTTACATTTTCCAGAACAGTTTTATCTCCAAAGCTTTTGTTTATATTCTGACATGATAAAATCATATTATTCTCCTGTTCTTACAGATACGTGTCAATTATACCTAGATTTGTGAGAAAATAAAAGCTAAAGACTATGAAGACCTCCTTGTGATGATTATTTGACAAGTTTTTTTGCAATCGATATAATAAAATAGTTTAGATTTTGTATTGGAGGCTATAGGATGGAAGATAAATATATTTCTGCTGCAGTCATAAACCGACTTCCCAGATATTACCGTTATCTTGGAGACATGATCACTCAGGGAATCGAGAGAGTTTCTTCATATGAACTCAGTGAGCGAATGAGAGTTACCGCTTCCCAGATACGTCAGGACTTCAACAATTTTGGTGGATTCGGTCAGCAGGGCTACGGCTATAATGTAAAATACCTTCACGACGAGATCGGTAAAATCCTTGGACTTAATGTCAAGCACAACCTTATAATAATCGGTGCCGGCAACATTGGTAAGGCTATTGCGAACTACCAGGGCTTTGAGTCGAGAGGTTTTCATTTCCGCTGTTTCTTTGACTGCAATCCTGACCTTTGCAATACCAAAGCAGTGGGGCTTGATGTTCATCCCATGGAAGAATTGCCTGAGTATTTAAGAAACAACAAGATAGATATTGCGGTGCTCACGGTTCCAAGAGCGGCAGCTCAGAAGACCGCTGAGATCGTTATTGAGAACGGGGTCAAGGGTATCTGGAATTTTGCTCATTATGACCTTAAGGTTCCCGCAGATGTCAAGGTGCAGAATGTACACCTTTCAGACAGCATCATGCGGCTTAGCTACGAATTAAAAAATACACATAACTAGCTTTGACCTAAAGCGTATCTGATTGATTTCCGATACGCTTTTTTGTGTAAGAGACGAATGAACTACGCAGTGACCTCCGCCCAGATGAAAGCGGCGGATAAGTATACAATTGAACAGGGAACCCCATCCTACGAGTTGATGGACAAAGCGTCTTTTTGCGTATATTCCCAGATATTATCCAGGATAGATTCTTTGGAATCAGATACGAGAGTGCTTATCATATGCGGGACCGGAAACAATGGAGGGGATGGTTTTGGTTCTGCGAAATATCTGGCAAAAGCCGGATATAAAACAGATATTTTCATCCTCGGAAAGCAAGATAGAATGACTCCGGAGACTACCCGGGAGCTCACGGAAGCTATGGAATCCGGTGCAACATTGTTATCTGAGTTTAAAGACGAAGATTACAATGTAGTGGTGGACGCACTATTTGGGGTTGGACTTTCCAGAGAACTTGAAGGAGAGCACAAAACCCTGATCGACAGAGTGAATAGTATCAGAGCTCTTAAAGTTGCAGTGGATATTCCCTCAGGCATCTCTGCTGATACAGGACAGATCCTGGGAGCAGCATTTAAGGCGGATCTGACAGTTACTTTTGCCTATGTGAAGTTGGGGCACTTAATATATCCCGGCAAAGACTATACCGGTGAATTAATACTCTCGGACATAGGAATCAATGGAGAACCGGAGGCAGTTGGGGAATATTATCTTTCACCTAAAGCGGAAGATGTGAAAGAACTCGTGCCTGTCAGATCAAATAATTCCAACAAAGGGACCTTCGGAAAATTGCTTGTGATCGCAGGAAGCAGAAACATGGCAGGGGCAGCGTATTTGTCCGCCCTTGGAGCTTTGCGAACCGGTACCGGTCTTGTGACGGTGTACACGCCGGAATGCAACAGAACGATAATCCAAACTCTTATCCCGGAGGCGGTGCTTGCTACTTATGAGAAAGATATTGATGACCTTGACTCTCTCCTGGATAGGTGTGATGCTGTGATAGCAGGACCTGGGCTTTCCCAGTCGGACCTTGCGCTTTCTATACTGAGGAGAGTACTGATGGTCAAAGATAAGCCGGTGATCCTCGATGCGGACTGTCTGAATCTGATGGCTTTACATAAAGAACTTATGGGGAGCCTTTCCTCAAATATGATACTTACACCTCATATAAAGGAATTCAGCAGACTTATAGGACTTGAGGTGTCGGAGATTTTGAGAAATCCGGTAGCTTTTTCAAAAGATTTTTCAGAACAATACGGATGCCTTTTGGTGCTCAAGTCTGCAGCAACAGTGTGTGTTTATGAAGGCAGAAAACTCGCAGTCAACAGGTACAGCAGTGCCGCACTTGCAAAGGCCGGTTCCGGGGATGTTCTTACCGGAGTGATAGGCGGATTATTATGCTGCAAAGCCGAATTATTTGAAGCGGCGGTTGGAGGAGTTCTTCTTCATAGTCTTTCCGGGCTGGAGCTTGGAGCTGTGATAGGAGATTACGGCGTGTTGGCTCATGAGACAGCTGATCACATTCCTATGATAATAAAGAAATATTCTTAAGGAGAATCAACAGTGGAATCACTTGAAAGATATGACAGAGTTGCCGCATATATCGATCTGGATGCGGTGGTTTACAATATCGAACACATGAACAGAAATATTCGTAAAAATACCCAGATTCTTGGAGTCATTAAGACCGATGCCTATGGTCATGGTGCGGAGGCGATTGCGAGTGTGCTTCAGCCTCTTCCTTACATGTGGGGATTTGGCGTTGCCACAGTGGATGAGGCAGTCCTGCTTCGCAGATCAGGTGTAACAAAGCCTATTCTTATCCTTGGTTATACTTTCCCGAGTCAGATCGAGACAGCAGTCAGAGAGAATCTTACACTAACAGTTTTTGAGAAAACTCTGCCGGAGATGATCTCTTTGGAAGCTCAGAAACAGAATAAGGTAGTAAACATTCACATTAAGCTGGATACTGGCATGAGCCGACTTGGTTTCAGAGATAATGAGGAATCGTATCAGACAATTAAAGATATCATTGCCATGCCGGGGCTTAATGTAGAAGGAGTATTCTCCCATTTTTCAAGAGCTGATGAGAGAGATAAGACTTTTGCCCACGTACAGCTTGATATTTATCATCAGATCCTGAAGCATCTCGATGAGGATGGAATCAACTTCAATATACGTCATTTTGACGCCAGCGCGGGAATTATCGACATCAGAGAGGGTAACTTTGATCTGGTGAGAGCAGGTATCTCTATCTACGGTATGTACCCTTCTGAGGAAGTAAGAAAAGCCAAAGTGCCTTTAAGGCCGGTGCTATCCTTAAAGAGCCATGTGATCTTTGTAAAAGAAGTGGAACCAGGCACTCCCGTCAGCTATGGCGGAACCTACGTTACCATGAGAAAGACAAAGATTGCCACCATTCCTGTGGGTTATGGGGATGGATACCCCAGACTTTTATCAAACAAAGCGGATGTTCTGATTCACGGTCAGAGAGCTCCAATTCTTGGCAGGGTCTGCATGGATATGTTCATGGTGGACGTAACGGACATTGAGAATGTTCAGATGGGGGATGAAGTCACCCTTATCGGCAAGGATGGAGACGAGAAGATCGCTGTGGAAGAATTATCAGAGATCTGTGGAAGATTCAACTATGAGCTTTGCTGTGACCTGGGAAAAAGAGTGCCCAGAATCTTCACGAAGAACGGAGAAGTTGTGGGAACCAAAGACTATTTCTGCCACGACGATAAACTTGACTAAAATATTATGAGTGTATAAACTAAAATAGATAATGCACTTTTAGGCTTAAATATTAGATTATATATACGGAGGGACAATATGTCAGGACATTCAAAGTTTGCCAATATTAAACACAAGAAAGAGAAGAACGATGCTGCCAAGGGCAAGATCTTTACCAAGATCGGCAGAGAGATCGCAGTTGCGGTTAAGGAAGGCGGCGGTCCTGACCCCAACAACAACAGCAGACTTCGTGACTGCATTGCCAAGGCTAAGTCAAATAACATGCCTAACGATACAATTGATAAGGCAATCAAGAAAGCAGCCGGTGCCGGCAATAATGATAATTACGACAGAGTAACCTATGAGGGTTACGGTCCCGGCGGAACCGCTATAATTGTGGAGGCGCTCACAGATAACAAGAACCGCACTGCTTCCAATGTACGCAATTGCTTCACTAAGGGACAGGGAAGCATTGGTACTCAGGGCTGTGTTTCTTTTATGTTTGACAAGAAGGGTCAGATCATTATTGATAAGGAAGAATATGAGACCACTGCGGATGATCTCATGATGCTTGCTCTTGATGCCGGTGCGGAGGATTTCTCTGAGGAGGATGATTCCTATGAGATCATCACAGATCCCGATGATTTTTCAGTGGTAAGAGAAGCATTGGAGAAAGAGGGTATACCTATGGTACAGGCTGAGGTTACTATGATCCCTCAGACTTATGTATCTCTTACAGATGAAAAGGACATTACCAACATCCAGAGAATTCTTGACTTCCTTGATGACGATGATGACGTTCAGGATGTTTATCACAACTGGGAAGAATAATCATTTACTAAGGAGGAATTCCTATGACAGTTGAAAATGCAAGAGAGTTTCTTGCCTCATTGATAGATGGACTTGATGACAGCAGAAAGTTTCTGGTCTCCAAGACCTATGCAGGAATGTTCGAGGAGAGATATAAAGAGGCGGAGCCTTCTCTCATGATGCTTGAACAGGAGTATGAAAATGCACAGGATAAGCAGACATTTATTCGGGAGATTGCCAAAGAACCTGCAGCAACAGTTCAAAGGCTCTGTGAAGAAGCAGGCAATAACCGCAAAGTAGAGATGATCATGATGAATAAGAATCTCGCAATGGTAAGCTTTGTGATTCCTATCATTATGCATTACAAATCTGATATGTCAGAACCTCTTGCAGATGCAATTCTTGATGAGTGGACCAGGGTATTCCCCAAAACCAATCTAAAGAAATCTACTTTTGAGGATATCAACGGGGGATTCCGGAAGAAATTCTGTTACATAACCACAGCGGTATGCGAGAATCTCGGCAAAGGTGATAACTGTTACGAGCTCACTCTCTTAAGGGATTACAGAGATAATTACCTGGAGAATATGGCAGGAGGTCACGAACTCGTGGAGGATTACTATGATATCGCTCCCACGATCGTTAACAGGATTAATGCTGAGAAAGACTCAGTCAATGTATATCGCAGTATTTATGACAGCTATATTTCTCGTTGTATCAGTCAGATAGAGTCAGGTGAACTGGAAGAGTGCAGATCAACCTACGAGTCCATGGTCAATGAGCTTACGGACAAATACTTTTTCTCATAATGGAGGAATCAGACAATGAGTGATTACAGAATAAATACAAAGTGTGTTCAGTCGGGCTATCGCCCCAAGAACGGCGAACCTCATGTTCTCCCTATTTATCAGAGCACTACTTTTAACTATACAAGCTCTGACTTTATGGGAAGGCTTTTTGACCTGGAGGAGAGCGGTTACTTCTACACAAGACTTGCAAATCCTACTAATGACAGTGTGGCAGCTAAGATCTGTGATCTTGAAGGAGGATATGCTGCAATGCTCACCTCCTCAGGCCAGGCCGCAAACTTCTACGCAATATTCAATATCTGTGAAGCTGGCGGTCATATAGTATCTGCAACTAACATTTACGGTGGTACCTATAATCTTTTCGGACACACTATTGAGAAGATGGGCATTGGCTGTACTTTTGTAAACCCTGATGATCCCGCCTCAGAGATTGAGAAGGCTTTTCAGGATAACACAAGAGCTCTGTTTGCGGAGACTCTCACTAACCCTGCGGTTTCTGTTCTTGATATTGAGAAGCTGGCTAAGATCGCTCATGATCACGGTGTGCCTCTCATTGTGGATAATACTTTTGCTACTCCTGTTAACTGCCGTCCTTTTGAGTGGGGAGCAGACATTGTTACTCATTCCACCACTAAATACATGGACGGACATGCTCTTCAGGTAGGCGGCGTTGTTGTGGACAGCGGTAATTTCGACTGGGAGAAATATGGGGACAAGTATCCTATGCTCACAACCCCGGATGAGACATATCACGGTATCGTGTACACAAAGAAATTCGGCAAGGGAGCATACATCACCAAGATGACAGCACAGCTTATGCGTGATCTTGGCTCCATCCCTTCACCCATGAACGCATTCCTTCTGAATGTAGGCCTTGATACCCTTGCGCTTCGTATGGAGCGTCACTGTGAGAATGCTCAGAAGGTTGCTGAGTATCTCAGTACCAGTGATAAGGTTGCATGGGTAAGATATCCCGGTCTTCCCGGCGATAAATACTATGAGCTTGCTCAGAAATATATGCCCAACGGTACCTGTGGCGTAATTGCTTTCGGTATTAAGGGTGGAAGAGACGCCTGTGTCAGAGCAATGGACAAACTCAAGATGGCAGGCATTTGCACACATGTGGCAGACGCAAGAACTATGGTTCTTCATCCTGCAAGCCACACCCACAGACAGCTCTCAGAGCAAGAGCTTGTTGAAGCAGGTGTTGCACCTGATCTTATCAGACTCAGTGTCGGCATCGAGGACGTGGAAGATATCATTGCCGACCTTGAGCAGGCTATGAACGATTAATAAGAAAGGACATTTTTTGATGTCTTCTTCAAAGAAATCATCTAAGAAGAAAAATACAAGATCCTCCGGCAAGGGCTCAGCTAAGAAGAACATCTCTTCTCAGCTTGGCTATGTCGGAGGTGAAATTTCCATATGGATAGTGCTTGCGATCTGTATATTGCTGCTTATCAGTAATTTCGGTTTTGGAGGCGCCGCGGGAGCTATGTTGTCAAAGCTCTTTTTTGGTCTCTTCGGAACTCTGGCTTATGTTATGCCTTTCATTCTTTTTCTCATAACCACATTCCTGGTGGCCAACGGAAATAATGCCAGGGCAACAATTAAGGGTATCGCTTTTGGAGTTTTTCTGATCCTTCTTAGCGGAGTTATCCAACTGTTTTCAATACCATTCAATAAAAATGCCAGGATCATGAGCTACTATGCTTATTCAGGAACATCACATAAAGGCGGCGGTCTGTTTGGAGGAATGATGATGAAGATCATGTATCCTTCCTTCGGAAAAATCGGTGCCTTTATTGTCATGTTTATAATGATGGTGATATGTTTTATTCTCATTACGGAGAAAACCATTCTCCGGAGGCTGGGGCTTGTTAGAAACTATCCTTCAAGAGGAGACAACAAGAGAGATAAAGCCATCAAAAAAGAAGAATTCAGAGGCAGTTATACTGGAGGTATGAAAGATACCGCTCTTCCAAAGGAGAAAGCTGCTGAGAAGAACGAGGACTTAAGAAGTCGAAGAGAGAGCCTTAAAACCAGAGGCAGAAAGTCCAGAAGGGGTAATAATGAGATCCTTCCCAAAACTGAAGTATTGCAGGAGAAAATCACCACACCCACCGCTGAAGAAAACCTCAGTGGTGTAAACATTTCTTTTGCAAATCGAGATGGAAAGAATTCAGCCGATATCAAAGAGATGCATCCGGAAACTCCCGATGTCCCGGAGATTCCCGCTCCTAAGACCAAGGCGGTCAACAAGAAAGAACGGAAGGAAGCAGAAAGTGAGATTGCCCGGGAGATCACCCAAAATGACAGTGTCCGGGAGTCGGTTCAGGATTACAGGATTCCTCCCCTAGATCTTCTTGAAAAAGGTGATAACGGTGCCGCCTCTATGTCGGAAGATGATGTAAAAAGCCGGGGAGCAAAGCTGATCTCCACCCTTCTTAGTTTTGGAGTAAAAGCAAAACTCTCCGATATAAGTGTTGGACCTACAGTGACCAGATATGAGCTTATTCCCGAAGTGGGGGTTAAAGTCAGAAAGATTCTTGATCTTTCTGATGATATCAAACTGAACCTGGCTGTGCCTGACATAAGGATAGAAGCTCCAATTCCCGGCAAAGCGGCCATAGGTATCGAGGTTCCAAACAGTACAAACGCCTCCATAAGACTTAGGGATCTGTTAGAGAAGCCTGAGTTTAAGAAAAGTAAGTCCAAGATTTCTTTTGCCGTTGGTATGGATATTGGAGGCAAGACTATTGTTGCAGATATTTATAACATGCCTCACCTGCTTATTGGCGGAGCAACCGGCTCCGGAAAGTCGGTATGTATCAACACACTGATTATGAGCATTCTCTACAAGGCCAAGCCGGATGAGGTCAAGTTTATTATGATCGACCCGAAGATGATAGAGCTCGGATTCTACAACGGTATTCCTCATCTTCTTGTGCCGGTTGTGACAGACCCCAAGAAGGCCGCAGGAGCACTTTCCTGGGCTTGTGGAGAGATGATGAGGAGGTATAAGCTTTTTCAGGCTCTCTTTGTGAGAGACTTAAAAAGCTACAATGCCAAAGTTGAGAAGCTGATAGAGGAAGGCGAATCCGGTGAAGAATACAAGAAGATGCCTCAGATAGTCATCGTTGTGGATGAGTTTGCGGATCTCATGATGGTAGCTTCCGGTGAAGTTGAGGATGCGGTATGCCGACTGGCTCAGCTGGCGAGAGCTGCAGGTATTCACCTGATCCTTGCGACTCAGCGTCCCTCTGTTGATGTAATCACCGGACTTATTAAAGCAAACATGCCCTCGAGAATCGCTCTGTCGGTTGCTTCGGGAACGGACTCAAGAACGATAATAGGTACGGTGGGAGCAGAAAAGCTGTTGGGAAAAGGAGATATGCTTTTTTCCACCAGCTCATTCCCGAAGCCTGTGCGTATTCAGGGTGCTTATGTCTCGGAAACTGAAGTTGAGAGAGTCGTAGAGTATATTAAAAGCAGTGCAGAAGCAGTGGAGTATGACGAGTCGGTTCAGAATCAGATCGACGCCAATGCCAACGGACAAGGTATATCCCTTGGGAACAGTGGAGCTTTGGAATCCGGAGATAGCCGGGATGAATACTTCGAGCAGGCTGCCAGATTAATAGTTGAAAAAGACAAGGCATCCATAGGAATGCTTCAGCGTGCCCTAAAAATCGGTTTTAACCGGGCTGCAAGAATCATGGATTCACTGGCTGAAGCAGGAATCGTGGGAGAAGAAGAGGGAACTAAGCCTAGAAAGATTCTCATGAGTATGGATGAACTGGAGAATTATTTTGCCGATAACTGACAAAGGAGATGGTACTGATGCGTTGTATGAAATGCGGATGTAATGCTCCCGACGGAGCGCTTTACTGCCCCAACTGCAGAAATCCATTAAATGTAATAACAGATTATGATTCCCTGGAAAACCTCCTTGCGGATGAAGTGAATGATATGCTGGACAATCAGCACATTAATGATTTCGGACGGAAGGTATACACATCTTCTGACGTTCATCGCTGGGATGAACATAAACCCGTTAAGGAGACCTACGATGCTGAGAATGATTATCGTTCTGCAGAGCTGGAGAGAGAGCGGGAAAGAGAGAGAGCTGCAAAGGCAAGAAGACGTAAAGAAGAGCAGCTTCGCAAAAAGAAACAGAGACAGCTTATCACGACACTGGGGATCTGTGGAGTAATTCTTGTAATACTGGTTGTGCTGGCAATCTCTGTGTTCGGAAAGTCCTATAGTTCATATATGAAGAAGGGTGAAAAGGCTTTCGGCGAAGAGAAGTACAAAAAAGCAATTGATTATTTCGAGAAGGCTGCGGAGAAAAAGAAAACATCCGCTGAACCTTATATCGGTATCGGTAACTCCTATCTGAAGTTGGATGACCTGGTAAAAGCGGAGGAAGCCTATTTTAAGGGTATCTCTGTAGATGAGGATTCATACAAATGTTACCTGGCTCTTTGTGAGTTCTACGAGGAACAGGGACAGCTTGATAAGATAACAGACCTGTTTGAAGAGTGTGAATCTGAGAAGGTACTCAGAGAATGCTCAGAGTATGTCCCCGCAACCCCGGAAATATCCCCGGAGGGCGGCAACTATGAGGATATTGTAACCGTGGAGATAACATCAGATAACGGCACAATTCACTATACTCTGGATAATTCGGTACCTACCAAAGAGAGCCCGGTATATGAAGGACCAATCTCCATCGAGGAAGACGGTCCGGCTGTAGTACGAGCAGTCTGTGTAAATGACAAGGGTATTGCAGGAAAATCCGTCAAAGTAGAATACACTCTCAACATGCCTATGGTTGACGGACCCAGTGTGTCACCTGCTGCAGGCAACTATACCGATGATATTCAGATCACAGTTTCAGTGCCTTCCGGAACTAAAGTATACTACACTCTGGACGGCAGCACACCGACTACATCTTCTAAAGAATACACCGGGCCCATTGATATGCCGGAGGGTAAAAGCACCTTCTCCTGCATAGCGGTGACGGAAAGCGGCAGGGAGAGTTCCGTTATCCGAAGACAATACAACCTGATCACATTGGAGTAATGCAAATAATGCTGCCTTTGGCAGCATTATTGCTGATATAAGGAAAAAGAGAACAGATGAATAGTTCAGAACTGATTTTTGAAATACCTTTTGAGCATGAACAGAACATTTTCGGAGAATTCGATTCCTACTTAAGAAAGGTGGAGAATGCTTTTCATGTATCTGTTATTGCCAGAGACGGTAAATGTAAGATCCTTGGAAATCCTTCAGGGATAGATAAAGCCATGACGGTCTTTAACCAGCTTTTAGAGCTAAGTGAGAGGAACAATCGCATAACTGAGCAGAATGTAGATTATGCTATTTCCCTGAGCTTTACGGAGAATGAGAGCAGCCTTTGTGATATCGACAAAGACCTCATCTGTCATGCTATTAACGGCAGGCCTATTAAGCCGAAGACTTTAGGGCAGAAAGAATATGTGGACCTTATCCGAGATAAAATGATCACCTTTGGGATTGGACCTGCAGGAACAGGAAAAACCTATCTGGCTATGGCAATGGCTATAACAGCCTTCAAAAATAAGGAAGTGGAAAGAATCATCCTCACCCGTCCGGCAATAGAGGCCGGAGAGAAGCTGGGTTTTTTGCCCGGAGATCTTCAGAGCAAGGTGGATCCCTACCTTAGACCTCTCTACGATGCCCTTTACAACATAATGGGAGCTGACACCTTTATGAAAAATATGGAAAGGGGACTTATTGAAGTGGCACCACTGGCCTACATGAGAGGAAGGACTTTAGATAATGCCTTTATAATACTGGATGAGGCACAGAACACTACCCCTGCCCAGATGAAAATGTTTCTCACAAGAATCGGCTTTTCCTCAAAAGTAGTTGTCACCGGAGACAACTCTCAAAAAGACCTTCCTCCCAGAGCAACTTCCGGTCTGGATGTGGCCCTCAAAGTACTTAACAATATTGAGGATATTGGCGTCTGCAGACTCACAAGCCTTGATGTAGTCAGACATCCTCTGGTACAGAAGATCGTAAGAGCCTACGAGGAATATGAGAAGAAGCAGCAGATCAAAAGCACAAAAGCATCCGCCTATAAGAAAAGAAGAAAGAACTAATGAGTATTATTTTTGATTTTGATGACTGTATTCTTGAAAAGTATAACGAGAACGAGGCAAAGAATGTCTTTTTTCCTTACGGAGATCCCCAAAGTATTGGAGAATCGGTACTTCAGGAGACCCTGGATTATCTTTCCTGTCCTTTTGAATCAGTGGCTTATGTCATGATCACAGACAATGAGTCCATAAGAGAGATCAACAAGGAGCAAAGAGGAATAGATGCTGCCACAGATGTGCTTTCTTTTCCCGCTAATGAATTTGCAAAACCCGGCGTGATTGATGACGAAGAAATACTTTGCTTCGATCCGGAGAGCGGAGAATTGGTTCTCGGCGACATTGTTATCTCCATAGATAAAGTAAAGTCTCAATCCCGGGACTACGGCCACAGTGAGAAGAGAGAGTATGCTTTTCTCATTGCCCACAGCCTGCTTCACCTGTTTGGCTTCGATCATATGACCAAAGAGGAAGCAGAAGTAATGGAGGGTCACCAGAACCGGATCCTTAAAAATATTAACATTACCAGAGAGGTCTGATACCGTGTCATCCAACAAAAACAAAGAAAACTTCATGGTTCAGGGTACGATTCTGGCTGTAGCCTCATTGGTGGTCAGAGTCATTGGAATGATCTACAGAATTCCCCTTAACCGCATTATCGGAGACGAAGGTATGGGCCTTTATAGCTGTGCATTTGAGGTGTATAATATTGCACTTCTTTTGTCCTCCTACAGCCTGCCCCTTGCAGTTTCAAAGCTAGTCTCCGCAAGACTTGCAGCCAATGAGCGAAAAAACGCATACAAGGTATTTAAGGCTGCCCTGATATTTGCGGTGACAGTGGGAGCTATCGTTGGCCTTACAGTCTTTGTGTTTGCGAAGCCAATTGCAGCCAATATAATGAAATCTCCAATGAGCAGTTTTGCCCTGAAGGTTCTTGCACCCTGTCTCTTCATTGTGGCAGTGATGGGTGTGTTCAGAGGATATTTTCAGGGTCATGGCACCATGGTGCCCACTGCAGTATCCCAGGTTATTGAACAGATCGTAAACGCGATCGTAAGCATTACCGCGGCTCTTGTGCTTTTCAAGACTGGTGCAGCTGCCGCAAAGGAAGCCGCAATTACCGGAGTCGAGCATGCTGACATGTTAGATTCTGCCTATGGCGCCTCCGGCGGAACAATGGGCACAGCTATGGGAGCCCTTTTTGGACTTCTGTTCCTGCTTTTTGTATATGTAATGTACAAAAAGACCCTGACAAAGCAGCTGAGGAGTGATAGGACAGGTGAAGAAGAGAGTTATTCCTACATCTTCAAAATGCTCCTGATCACCATACTGCCGGTAGTACTCAGCTCAGGACTGTACAATATCTGTGGAATTTTGGACCAGTCGATTTTCAATCATATTATGGCCTGGAAAAATGTTCCCTACAAGACTTACAACCAGCTGATCGGCATTTACAGCGGAAAATACCTGCTGCTAATAAACGTGCCTTTGGCTATTTCAAATGCTCTTGCCTCATCTTCAATGCCGTCCCTCACAAAATCTGTGACTATGAGGGAGAAAAAAAGTGTGATATACGGTAAGATAGGCAGCGTTATTAGGTTCTCAATGCTGATCGCAATTCCAAGCTTCGTTGGATTTGCTGTACTTGGATCCCCCATCCTTCAGCTTTTGTGGGGAGATGCCCGCAAGGAGACGGCAATGATCCTTCTTATCGGATCGGTGTGCGTGGTATTTTACAGCTTGTCTACCATCACAAATGCGGTGCTCCAGGGAATCAACCGAATGAGAGACCCTCTGAAGAATGCCGCCTTATCCCTTGTGATACATATCGTTTTGCTGGTGCTTATGCTATTGTTCGGTCTGGGTATATATGCAGTAGTGATTGCAAATACACTGTTCTCAGTTACAATGTGCATCTTTAATCAGCATGATATTAACAAGACGATCGGATATCGGCAGGAATATAAAAAGACCTTCCTTTTGCCTTTGATATCTGCAGCAATAATGGGAGCTGCAGCAAGAGGTGTGTACTTCTTAATGCGTTTTATCACCGGGAATGCCATTGCCACTATTATCTCGCTGGCAGCGGCAGTGGGAGTGTATGTGCTGGCACTCATTTTTACAGGTACTTTGACCGAGGATGATCTGCTTGAAATGCCAAAGGGAAGGACTCTTGTGAGAGTATTCAGAAAACTTCATCTTATAAGATAGGATTTTATAGAATACTCTTGTAAGTGACCGTAAAACTTAAGATATTCAGATAAGGTTATAAAATAACCGGTGCAGACTAGTTCTGCACCGGTTATTTGCTGCAATCGGTAAATTGCAAAGAATTGGCAAATTAGAAAAGAAAAATATTGTGCTCTCTACAGATTTCCCTCATATCCTTAGGCCATACACTTGCCTGTACTTCACCTACATGAGCTCTGTTGAGCAGGAGCATGCAAAGTCTTGACTGACCGATACCACCACCGATGGTGTAGGGGAGTTCTCCGTTGAGAAGGGCCTTGTGGAAAGGAAGCTCGGATCTGTCCTCACATCCTGCTTTAACAAGCTGTTCCTTAAGGGCAACTTCATCAACACGGATACCCATGCTGGAGATCTCAAGAGCACACTGGAGGGGCTCGAACCAGAAAAGAATATCACCGTTTAATGCCCAGTCATCATAGTCAGGAGCACGTCCGTCGTGAGGTTCGCCGTTGGAAAGCTTATCACCGATCTGCATAATAAATACACAGCCCCATTCCTTACAGATGGCATTCTCCCTCTCCTTAACTGAGAGATCAGGATATCTGTCAAGCAGTTCCTGGGATGTAATGAACTTGATTTCCTCAGGAAGCTTCGCTACAGCCTGGGGATATTTATACCACACTTCGTGTTCCATGTGTTTGATAACCTTGAAGATGGTGCGAACCACTTCCTGCAACTTCTCTACAGTGCGTTCTTCCTTGTTGATAACCATCTCCCAGTCCCACTGATCAACGTAGCAGGAGTGAAGGTTGTCAAGATCCTCGTCACGTCTGATAGCGTTCATGTTGGTGTATAGACCTTCACCCGGCTGGAACTTGTAACGGCCAAGAGCCATTCTCTTCCACTTTGCAAGAGAGTGAACTACCTCAAATTCTCCGGGAACAGCTTTGATATCAAAGCCGACGGGGCGCTCATATCCGTTAAGGTTATCGTTGAGACCTGAATTCTTGTCTACGAATAACGGTGCAGAAATACGCTCAAGATTCATTTCTTTACCGAATTCTTTCTGGAATGTGTCGCGAATGTATTTGATCGCGCTCTGTGTTTCTCTTATACTCAGATGGGGATCATATCCCTCGGGAAGAATAAGACTCATAACAATAACCTCCTTAATAGCTGTTTAAAAAAATATGCTCCAATTATTACAAAACTTGAAAAAAAATGCAAGTAAAAATTTATCTAATTTTTGTATGAGATAAAGTACAAATTATGTGTTCTTTTTTGAAGATTTGATTTTAAATCGGAAATTATCTATAATAAATTAGTTAATCCCGCAATATTATTAAGAGGTTGATTTATGAGTATTATTGATGAGTCTGTATTGTCTCTGAGTGAAGATGAGAAGCAGCAGTTTTATTTGAAATACGGCAGAGAACTGGTGGAAGAAAAAGCCAAAGAAAAAGGGAGAAAACTCACCGCCTGCGTGAATACTTTTGGCTGTCAGATGAATGCCAGAGATTCTGAAAAACTAAGAGGAATGCTTATTGAAATGGGATTTCAGGAGACGGAATCGGAGGAAGCGGATCTGGTCCTTTATAACACATGCACAATAAGAGAGAATGCCAATACAAGAGTATACGGAAGACTGGGATACCTTCATAATCTCAAGAAGAAGAACCCCGATATGTTCATTGCCCTTTGCGGCTGTATGATGCAGGAAAAAGAAGTAGTGGAGAAGATCAGAAAGTCCTTCTCATTTGTTGACCTGGTATTTGGAACCCATAACCTTTTCTGCTTCCCGGAACTATTTTGTACGGCTTTCACTTCCAAGAGAATCGTTATCGATACTGAGGAACGAAACGGACTTATTGTAGAGAATCTTCCTAATAAAAGAAAGTTTGATTTCAAGTCGGGAATCAATATCACCTACGGATGCAACAATTTCTGTTCCTACTGCATAGTTCCCTATGTGAGAGGAAGGGAAAAAGACAGAGAGCCGGAGGATATCATCAATGAGATCAAAGGAATGGTGGCAGACGGGGTTGTGGAGATTATGCTTCTTGGCCAGAATGTAAATTCCTACGGAAAGACATTAAAGAATCCAATTTCTTTTGCGGAGCTTCTCAGAAGGGTTGACGAGATCGAAGGCCTAAAAAGAATCCGTTTCATGACCCCTCATCCCAAAGATTTTACCGATGAGCTCATAGAAGTTATAAGAGATTCAAAAAAGGTGTGTCACCATGTCCACCTGCCTCTTCAATCCGGAAGTTCAAAGATCTTAGAGGACATGAATCGACGTTACACCAAAGAGAAATACCTTCAGCTGGCTGCCAAGATCAGGAAGGAGATTCCGGATGTGGCTCTTACTACTGATATCATTGTTGGTTTCCCCGGGGAGACTGAGGATGATTTTCTGGAGACAGTCGATGTAGTAAGACAGGTAAAATATGACAGCGCGTTTACTTTTATTTATTCCAAACGCACTGGGACTAAAGCTGCCCGGATGGAGAACCAGATTCCGCCGGAAGTGTCAAAGGATCGCTTTGACAGACTCCTGGCTGAGGTTCAGAAATATGCAAGAGAGCAGTGCAGCAAATACGAAGGCCGTGAAGCTGAGGTTTTGGTGGAATCTCTTAACGAACAGGACCCTTCCCTTGTAACCGGTCGTCTTGACAACAACAGCGTTGTTCATTTCCCCGGTTGTGAGAGTATGATAGGGACTATCGTTAAAGTGAGACTTAATGAAGCAAAAGGATTTTACTATTTAGGAGAAATGGTTGATCAATGAGTACTATGACACCCATGATGGTGCAGTATTGCAAAACTAAAGAGGAATATAAAGATTGTATACTTCTCTATCGTCTTGGGGATTTCTATGAGATGTTTTTTGAGGATGCAGTAATCTGCTCAAAAGAGCTGGATCTGACCCTCACCGGAAAGGATTGCGGACTTGAGGAGCGGGCTCCCATGTGCGGGGTTCCCTACCACGCGGTGGAGAGTTATCTCAGCAAATTGGTGGAGAACGGACATAAAGTTGCAATCTGTGAACAGATGGAAGACCCTGCCCTTGCCAAAGGCATTGTAAAAAGGGAGGTAGTGCGAATCGTTACCCCCGGCACCAACATGGACTCAAAGGCATTGGACTCCGGAAAAAACAGCTTCCTTGTTTGCATCGTAAAGATGGAGGATCGTTTTGGCCTTAGTGCCTGCGATATCACCACCGGCGAATTTTTTGCCACAGAGACGGAGAATCAGCAGATCTTAAGCGACGAGATCTATAAATATGCTCCGAAAGAGATTCTTTACAATGAAGCTTTTGAACTTTCGGGAGCCGACATGTCCTTTTGGAAAAAGGAGTTTAATGCCGCGCTTTTTCCTCTGAAAAGCGAATATCTGGATGAGGATTACTGCAAAAGAATCCTTCTGGAACACTTTAACGCAAGCACTATAGAGGGACTTGGTCTTGGAATGATGCCTCTTGCCGCTATGGCTTCCGGTTGTGTACTTCAGTACCTGATCGAGACCCAGAAGAATGATCTGAATCAGATCTTCGACTTGAGAGCCTACACTACCGGTAATTACATGGTTTTGGATAACTTTACCAGAAGAAACCTAGAGCTCACTGAAACCATGAGAGATAAACAAAAGTCCGGTTCACTTCTTGGCGTTTTGGATAGGACCAGAACTGCTATGGGAGCAAGGCACCTCCGCAGCTGCATCGAACAACCTCTGATTCGAATCAGAGATATTGTAAAAAGACAGGAAGCGGTGGGAGAACTTAAGGAAGACATACTTCGCAGAGAAGAAATGAGAGAATACTTAAGCGGAGTATATGACCTTGAGAGACTGATAAGCCGTATTAGTATAGGAACAGGAAATCCCAGGGATCTCATTGCTTTTGCATCCTCCTTGTCTATGCTTCCTCATATCAAAACCACATTGAGAAGCAGTAAGGCGGAGCTCCTCAAAGATATAAACCGCGAGATCGATGATCTGTCGGATCTCTGCACTCTGATAAACGAGGCGATATGTGATGATCCACCGATTGCCATGAAAGAGGGAGGCATAATAAGAGCCGGCTACAATGAGGAAGTGGATCACCTTCGAAGTGCCAAAGATGACGGTAAACTCTGGCTTGCCCAGCTTGAGGCCAGGGAGCGGGAGAATACCGGTATAAAAAATCTTAAGGTTAAATTCAATAAGGTCTTCGGGTACTACCTGGAGGTGACAAATTCTTACAAGGATCTGGTTCCCGAGACCTATATCCGAAAGCAGACTCTTGCCAACGCGGAGCGCTATTATATTCCTGAGTTAAAAGAGCTTGAAAGTACTATTCTGGGAGCAGAAGATAAGCTCCATGCCCTGGAGTATGAGCTCTTCAGTAATGTCAGAGACAGGATTGCCGGGGAGATAAAAAGGGTAAAGCAAACTGCGAAGGCAATTGCCCAAATTGACACCCTGGCTTCTTTTGCGGAAGTTTCCTCCAAAAACAACTACATTTGTCCTGTAGTAAACCAGTCCGGAATCATAAAGATCAAAGAGGGAAGACATCCGGTCATTGAGGCGATGAGACGAAATGAACTTTTCGTTCCCAATGACACTTTCCTTGACACTAAGAATCATCTGATCTCCATCATTACCGGCCCCAATATGGCAGGTAAATCTACCTATATGAGGCAGAGTGCCCTAATTGTTCTTATGGCTCAGATTGGATGCTTTGTGCCGGCAAAAGAAGCGGAGATCGGCATTGTGGACAGGATATTCACCAGGGTCGGTGCTTCAGACGACCTGGCTTCTGGTCAAAGTACCTTTATGGTGGAAATGACGGAGATGGCCAGCATTTTGAGAAATGCAACTTCAAAAAGTCTTCTTATTTTGGATGAGATCGGAAGAGGAACAAGTACATTTGACGGGCTTTCTATTGCCTGGGCAGTGATAGAGTATATCAGCAACCACAAGCAGCTGGGCGCCAGAACTCTTTTTGCTACTCATTACCATGAACTCACTGAGCTGGAGGGAAAGATTCCGGGAGTCAACAATTATTGCATTGCAGTAAAAGAACAGGGAGAAGATATTTTCTTCCTTAGAAAGATCATACCCGGGGGCGCGGACAGAAGCTACGGAATCCAGGTTGCACGGCTTGCCGGTGTGCCTTCTGAAATCATAGAGAGAGCAAAAGAGGTTTCTGAGACCTTAAGCGACACGGATATAGCAGCAGGGGTCAACTTCCTGTTAAAGGACAGCAAAGCTAAGGAGAAAGACAAAAAGAAAAAGGGAGATACAGAGGATCTGAACCAGCTGTCTCTTTTTGCGACGGTCAGAGACGAGGATATCATTGAGGAGTTGCTGCGCATTGATGTTACAAGGCTGACACCTATTGAGGCTCTCACAAAGATCGACGCCCTTCAGAAGAAGCTTAACAACCGCTGGCAGTCCCAGGAGTAAAAAATGACTACAATAAATATTCTGGATCAGAACACAATTGATAAAATCGCCGCCGGTGAAGTGGTAGAGCGTCCCGCCTCCATTGTCAAGGAGCTTTGCGAGAATTCTATCGACGCCGGTGCCGACAGGATCCTGATAGAAATTGAAGAGGGTGGAACCACCAATATTCGAATTACCGATAATGGCAGTGGAATTGCTGCTTCAGAGGTGAGAAAAGCCTTTTTGCGGCACTCTACAAGCAAGATCAGTGACGCGGAGGATCTTTTTTCTGTCATGACTCTGGGCTTTCGCGGAGAAGCTTTATCCAGTATATCTGCTGTGGCGGATGTGGAAATGATAACAAAGGCAAAAGAGGAAGATTACGGAACCCACTATAGAATAGAGGGAGGGCGGGAAAGTACTCTTGAACCTACAGGAGCTCCTGACGGCACTACTATCTATGTCAGAAGACTGTTTTTTAACACTCCGGCAAGAAAGAAATTCCTCAGAACCTCCATAACCGAAGCCGGTCACGTCCAGGATACAGTACTTAAACTTGCGCTTTCTCACCCGGAAGTTGCCTTTACTTTTTACAATCAGGGAGTGATAAAGCTTCAGACCCCCGGTAACGATTCTCTTAGGGACACTATTATTTCTGTTTATGGAAAGGAATCAGCGAAAAATCTTATTGAGGTGGATCATCACCGGGATGGGATTCGAATCACCGGACTTATCGGAGACCCGGGACTTAGCCGGGGCAACCGGAAGTGCGAACACTATTTTATGAACAACCGATGTTTCCGGGATCCTCTTGTTTCCAAGGCAATCGAGGATGCCTACAGGCCTTATCTCATGCAGCATAAATATCCTTTTACAGTGCTCCATCTTGAGATGAACCCGGAGGACATGGATGTAAACGTTCATCCTGCAAAACTCGAAATCCGCTTTAGAAACAAGAGTTTGGTTTATAAGCAGGTACTGGACGGAATTTCCGAGGCATTATCGGTAAGAGAGATGTTACCTGACGTTAGCCTTGCGCCAAAAGCACCGGTTACTTCTCCGGTTCCCGAAGCAGTACCGGAAAGAAAAAGCGAGATCAGGTATAAAAAAGAAGACGTCCCCAAAGACTCTGAAGCTGCAAAAGACTTTTTCTTTGAGGAGATGAGAAAAAGAGTCAACGCTTTTCATGCCGAGGAACAGGCAGTATCTTATAGAGATACTCCTAGGGCAGAAGCTGTTAAAATGGATGAAATTCCGGAAATTCCTGAGCCTGCGAAGGACAAGCCGGCTCAGTTGAGCTTTTTTGAGGATAAGATCCTTACAGAAGAAAAGCGAAAGGATTTTCGCATCATCGGACAGCTTTTTAACACCTACTGGTTGATAGAGTCGGAAGATAAAATGCTCATGGTGGATCAGCATGCTGCCCACGAAAAAGTGCTGTACGAGAGACTTATAAAGAAGATTCAAAAGGAAAACATTCCTTCCCAGATGATCATGCCTCCCATGGTGTTAAAGCTCTCACTTAGAGAGCAGCAGCTTGTGAAAAGCAACATTCATGAATTCGAAAAAATGGGATTTGAGCTTGAACCCTTCGAGGGCAGTGACTACGTCATTCGCGGAGTTCCCAGTATGTTATCAGAACTTTCTGATAAGGATCTTTTTGCAGAAATGCTGGATTCTCTGGAGGAGGCCGCCGGGATGAGTACTTATTCTATGTCCATGGATCACAGGATCGCTACTATGGCCTGTAAAGCGGCGGTAAAAGGACGTCAGCACATCTCTGTCAAGGAGATGGAGGCCCTTACGGATGAACTTTTGACACTGGAAAACCCCTACAACTGTCCCCACGGACGCCCTACTATGATAGTCCTCTCAAAATCAGAGATTGAAAAGAAATTCAAACGAATCGTGTAATAATGAAGAAACCACTAGTTATCATCACCGGTCCCACCGCTGTGGGAAAAACCGGTCTATCCATTGACTTTTGCAAAAGAATAAACGGAAGCATCGTCTCCTGTGACAGTATGCAAGTATATAAGATGCTAGATATCGGTTCGGCAAAGATCGCTCCGGAAGAGATGGAAGGAATCCCTCACTATCTGATAGACGTGCTTGATCCAAAAGAGAACTTCAACGTAGCTGAATTTAAGGATATGGCCACGGCTGCAGTCAATGACATATATGACAAGGGGCGGATCCCGGTTCTTTGCGGGGGTACCGGCTTTTATATTCAGGCCTTTTTGTATGATGTAGATTTCAGCGAGGCCTGTGAAGACGAGGCTTACAGGGAATCGCTGCTTTTAATTGCCAAAGAGCTGGGAAAAGAAAAACTTCATGAACAGCTCGCTACGGTGGATCCCAAATCGGCGGAGAGTATTCACCCTAATAATTTAAAAAGGATGATAAGGGCGCTGGAATACTATCATCAGACCGGAAAAAGAATCTCCGACCACAATGAGAATGCCCACAAAAAAGATTCTCCCTACAATTTCCTGTATTTTGTAATAAATGAGGAAAGGTCAAAGCTTTACGAGAGAGTTGACAAAAGAGTGGATATTATGTTTGAAAATGGTCTTTTGGGGGAAATCAAATCTCTTAAAAAATACGGCTGCACAGCAGAAATGACCTCCATGCAGGGCATCGGATATAAAGAATCCCTGACAGTCATCGATACTGATTTTGACGAAAATCTCCTCAAAGATAAAATCAAGCAGAACACACGTCATTTTGCAAAAAGACAGCTCACCTGGTTTCGAAGAGAGAAGGAGACCGAGTGGATCAACAAAGAGGATTTTGGCTATTCTAATGAAGCCATGATTGAATACATGATAAAAAGAGCTAAGGAGAAAGGAATATGCTGACTACAAAGTACCGGGAGCTAGGGCTTTTACCGGAAGTGATTTCCTACTGTACTGATATAGAAAAGGAACTTAAAGAGAGATTTGAAAAGATTGACCAGGTGGCGGAGTATAACCAGCTCAAGGTGTTAAAAGCTTTTCATGATGCAAAAGTAAACACTCAGTGCTTTGATTACGCCAGCGGCTATGGTTACGACGATTACGGCAGAGATACTTTGGAGAAAGTATATGCCAATGTTTTTCATACAGAAGCAGCACTGGTTCGTCCTCAGATCACCTGTGGTACCCACGCACTGTCGCTGGCTCTTGCCGCAAACCTTCGGCCGGGAGATGAACTGCTCTCGGTTTCCGGAAGACCCTACGATACCCTGGAGGAGGTAATCGGCATTCGCCCCTCAAAAGGCTCCCTTGCAGAGTACAATATTACATATGATGAGGTGCTTCTCAGACCGGACGGATCTTTTGATCTTGAGGGCATAAAAAAAGCCATAAAACCCAACACCAGAATGTGCGCTATCCAGCGATCCAAAGGTTATGCAACGAGACCTTCCTTTGGAGTTGACACCATTAAAGAAGTGATTGACGTGATTCGCTCCGTTAGGGAGGACATGATCATCATGGTGGATAACTGCTACGGAGAGTTTGTGGAACTTATGGAGCCCAGTGATGTTGGGGCAGATCTGACTGTAGGATCTCTCATAAAAAACCCGGGAGGTGGACTTGCACCTATGGGAGGCTATATCGTTGGTAAAGAAGAGTGTATAGAGCAGTGTGCCTTCCGGCTCACGGCCCCGGGTCTTGGAAGAGAAGTGGGAGCTTCACTGGATGTTATGAAATCTTTCTTCCAGGGATTGTTTCTGGCACCTACAGTGGTGGCATCTGCAGAGAAAAGTGCCATTTTTGCAGCAAATGTCTTCGAGAGACTGGGATTTGACTGCGTACCCGACAGCAAAGAGGATCGCCACGATATTATTCAATCGGTAGTTCTAAAATCACCGGAGGCACTCATTGCGTTCTGCCGGGGAATTCAGGGAGCTGCACCGGTAGATTCCTATGTAACACCCATGCCCTGGGACATGCCTGGTTACGATTCACAGGTGATAATGGCTGCTGGAGCTTTTATTCAGGGCTCCTCAATTGAGCTTAGTGCTGACGGTCCTTTGAGAGAACCTTACGCAGTTTATTTCCAGGGAGGACTAACCTATTATCACGGCAAATACGGAATAATGAATGCCCTGCAGCAGCTGGTAAACGACAAGATAGTTAACCTCTAGCATAAGAAAGGATTCCTATGAGGAAAAGTATAGTCATTGGCGCCGGTGCCTCCGGAATGATGGCCGCAGTATTTGCAGCCCGTGGAGGAGGAGAAGTGCTTCTCATCGAGAAAGAAAAACAGGCAGGCAAAAAACTCCTGACAACCGGAAGCGGAAGATGTAATCTCACTAACAGGGACATGGATCTTTCCCACTACTATAGCGATGACATTGATTTTGTAAATCAGGTTCTTTCCTTTTTTGATTCGGATAAGACATTGGAGTTTTTTAATTCCCTTGGGCTTTTGACCCGGGAAAAAAGCGGCTGGATCTACCCCCGGACCAACGAGGCGAAATCCGTGAGAGAAGTGCTGTTGAGAGAACTCCAAAGACTTGGAGTTAAGCTGCGCCTGAACACGGAGATCACCGGTATCTGTAAGACCAGGGCTGGGTTTAAGGTACTTACCGAAAGCGGTTTTTGCTACGAGTGTGACAAGCTGATCCTTACCTGCGGATCTCCTGCAGGTCTCAAAGCTCCTCAGGAATTTAGGGGATATAACCTTGCAAAAGAGATTGGTTGTACAATTGAAGAACCCACTCCGGCACTGGTTCAGCTTTTTACTTCCAACAAAGGAAAGGAGACCCTTTCCGGACTGAGAGCAGAAGGAGCAGTGAGATTCTTCTATTCAAAAGGGAAAAAACAGCTCACTTCTAAAATTCAACAGGGGGAGTTACAGTTCACAAAAAAAGGTATTTCCGGAATTGCGGTGATGTGTCTTTCCGGAGATTGTTTACAAATGATAAGGCATGGATTCACAGCAATAGCTGCGATTGACTTTTTCCCTGAATTATCAGAGGAGGAACTGCAAATACAGCTTGAAAAGGCAAAACCCTTTGGATATGTGGGACTGCTGCCGGAAAAGCTTTTGCTTTATCTGAAAGATACTCTTTCCTCAATCGATACAAAAGAATTGTCACATCTCTTAAAGAACTTTAAGCTTCATGTCGAAGGCGGGGGCAGTTTTTCTGACGCCCAGGTGGCAAGAGGTGGAGTTCCGGTTTCAGAGATCGATCCCGGGACTATGGAATCCCGCAGGATAAAAGGAGTGTATCTTGCCGGAGAGATGGTGAATGTGGACGGAGTTTGCGGGGGCTATAACCTGCAGTGGGCCTGGGCTTCAGGAGCGCTTAGTGGTTTTTCCTCAAATCTCTAGCAAAGCTTTTTTACAAAAAATTAAGGGGTCTCTAGCTATTAACCCCATTTTAATTGTGCTAGAATATAGTCTGAATCTGTGTGTGTACGGGATAAAAGAGCGTTAGGAACATGCATGGATAATAACAAAAAGAACATGATACGCAGTATTCCTGCGGAAGACAGGCCTTTAGAGAAGCTGATCAGCTATGGACCTGAACAGCTCACCGACTCGGAACTTTTGGCGATCATCCTTAGAACCGGAGTCAGGGATGAGAATATTCTGGAGATAGCAAGGAAGCTTTGCCACATGAAAGATGAAGTCTATCCCGGAATTCTCGGAATATTTCATGCAAGCTATGATGAACTGATTAGCCTTAGGGGCATCGGTAAAGTCAAGGCTTGTCAGCTTCTAAGTGTAGCAGAATTCTCCAAGAGGATTCACAAGGCCAGGGCCAATGACAGGCTTGATTTCAGCTCTCCTTCATCAGTTGCCGATTTTTATATGGAAGAGATGAGGCATAAGGACCGGGAGGAGATGAAACTGATCCTTCTGGATATTAAGCTTCGAAAAATCAGGGAAATCACCATAAGTCAGGGGACTGTAAATGCAACCCCTGCTTCCCCAAGAGAAATATTCAGGGAAGCTTTAAGGCTTGATGCAACTAATATTATTATGATTCACAATCATCCAAGCGGAGATCCGACCCCCAGCAGTCAGGATGTCTATATTACGGATCAGCTGGAGAAAGCAGGAGAGTTGATAGGAATCCGCCTGGTGGATCATCTGGTCATCGGTGACGGAACATATGTCAGCATTTCACAGTACAGAATGATTAAGAAAGGTATGGCTTAAATGGGCAAGAGTCATTTTGGAATAGATCTTGGATCTTACGATATCAAGGTATACGATCCTGAACTTGATGAGTTCAGCGTCTTAAAGAACGCTATCGCCATCAGAAACAAAACAGAGATTTATGCCGTTGGAGACGAGGCTTACTCTATGTATGAGAGGACTCCTTCAAATATCAAAGTACTTTTCCCTATGAATAAGGGGGTCATTTCTGATTATAATGCCATGCAGGCTTTGCTTCACGAACTTTTGAGTTCCGGCAAACAGACACTCCGGCGCAGTGCTTACTATCTCATGGCAGTGCCTACGGATCTGACGGAAGTAGAGAAGAGAGCTCTCTACAATCTGTTAGTGCGCTCGGAAGCCAGGGCCCGAGAGGTTATGGCGGTACCTTCTTGTATCGCCGATGGAATCGGAATGGGTCTCGACCCCTATAGCGAGAAAGCTCAGTATATAATCAATATCGGAAGCGGTTCTACCGTCTACTCTGTCATATCATCAGGGGGAATTGTTATTTCCCGGATGATCAAGAAGGGCGGCAAGGATCTGGACGAGGCGATCGGTAACTACATTCGTAAGGAATATAACTTCAAGCTTGGTATTTTTGCCTGTGAACAGCTGAAGAACGGTCTTGGAAGTGTCTACGGAATAGAGAACAACAATATGATGGTGACCGGACGAAACCTGGTAACAGGTCTTCCCGGAGAAATAAGAGTCTCAGCTCATGAGGTGTATACCGCTATGAGACCGATTATTGATGAGATTATTGATATGGCTCTATCAGTACTCAAGAAACTTCCTCAGGAGATGGCAGATACAGTTTATGACGACGGCCTCTATCTTACCGGAGGAACCGCAGATCTAAATAACCTGGACCTGCTCATAGAAAAGGAACTCAATATTCCTGTACATGTAGCCAAGGATCCCAGACTTTCAAAGGTCAAGGGTCTCTCCAGAATCATGAATCAGCCTGAGTTCCACAGACTTACTTATTCAATGCAAGAAGAAAAACACAGGTGGATCTAATGCGCAGAAAACTACCGGATTTCCTCAATATAAAAATCAAATCCCAGAGCAGCTATTCTTCAAAGAAGAAGAATAACACCATAACTCCGGGACGGTTTCTTATTATTTGCACGGCTTTTTGCCTGATGATGTTTGGAATCTCATTTTTTGATACTTCCACCATTAAGCCGTTAAGATTTATTGCAAACTATACAGTTGTTCCAATGGAGATGGGAATAAACCGTATCGGGATATTCCTTGTAAACCAGACTCAGAATTATAAGACGCTCCAGGCAGTCAAAGAAGAGAATTCGAGTCTTAAGAAGCAAGTGGATGAGCTGCAGCTTGAAAATGATCAGCTTAAACAGGGACAGTATGAGCTGGACCGCCTTCAGGAATTGTATGAGCTGGACGCGTCTTTTGCTCAGTATGAGAAGACTGCTGCTCATGTTATAAGTACCGATAACAGCAACTGGTTCAGTACTTTTGTCATAGACAAGGGCAGCAATGACGGCATAGAGGTGGACATGAATGTCATCGCCGGCAAAGGTCTTGTGGGTATTGTTGTGGCTACGGGACCGGACTGGGCTACTGTCAAATCCATTATCGATGATACCAGCAGTGTAAGTGCTATGACAGAATCAACCTCAGATCTTTGTTTTGTTGACGGTGATATTGAACAGATAAGCAACGGAACAATGACATTTACTGACATGGAGAATAACGACAGTGACGTAAGAATCGGAGATACACTGATAACCTCCCATGTCAGCAGTAAGTACCTCCCCGGCCTCATTATTGGGTATATCAGTGAAATTCACGTGGATTCAAACAATCTTACGCGATCCGGATTTATTACTCCTGCTGCGGATTTCAAGCACTTAAGAGAGGTGCTGATCATCAAGCAGACCAAAGCACAGATGGATGAATCCAATGATTCCGAACCTCAGCAGTAGAGTGAAGGAGTATTTTTGATGCGAAGTATTGCAAAAAGATGCGGCATGCTTTTCCTCATGTCGTTTGTTGCATTTTTCTTACAATGCACATTATTAAAAGCTATTTCCTTAGCTCTGGTGTCACCCAATCTCCTGCTTATCATCACCGCGGTGGTGGGATATCAGATGGGTCCCAAATATGGCAGTATCACCGGAATGTTCTGTGGGTTTTTCTCGGATCTGTTTTTCGGAACTTACATAGGTATTCATATGCTCATATATCTGTATATCGGATACCTTAACGGACGACTGAGATCAAAGTTTAATGATGACAGCTGGAGACTTCCTTTTCTTTTTGTTGGTGCCAGTGATATAGCCTACGGATTGGTGGTTTACTTTATTTTTTATCTTTTGAGGGGACGATTTAACTTCGGATATTATTTGCTTAACATAATAATTCCGGAGACAGTATACACTTTACTCATGCTGATACCCCTGTATTTTATTCTTATTAAGATCATCGAACAGTTTGCCGATGATAGTAAGAGAGGAACGAATACTTTTGCTTTATGATTTAAGATATAAATTTTCAAAACTATTCAAATCAAGGTTTCTGATCATCATGCTGGTCATATTCCTCATGTTTACCGGTCTGATCTCCAGAGTTTTTTATCTTCAGATAGTGAACGGTGAGAAGTATCTAGATGACTTTAAGCTCCAGATACAGAAGACTCAGGAGATTAAGGCAACTCGAGGAAACATTTACGACAGGAACGGAAATCTTCTTGCTTACAATGAACTGGCATTTTCTGTGACTATAGAAGATACCGGAGATTTCGACATATATTCTAATGAAAAGAAGAACGAGAAGATGAACAAAAACATCCTCGATCTTCTTAACATCCTTGAAAAGAATGGAGACAGCACAGTTACCTATCTTGGTATTATCCTGGATACCAACAACAACTTTGCCTTCACTTCAGAATCAGAGACCTCAAGACATCGTCTTATCGCAGATGTCTATGGTGCAAGAAGCTATAATGATCTGACAGAAGCCCAGGCTAAATCGACTCCGGAGAAGCTTATAGAGTATCTTTGCAGTGATCAGAGATATGACATCGATATGGAAGAGCTTGGAAAGGAGACGGCATTAAAGCTTGTCAATGTGCGATATGCCATGAGTACCATCGCTTACTCCAAGTATCTTGTTACCACTGTGGCTAAGGATGTTTCTGATGAGACCGTTGCGGAAGTCAAAGAGAATGCTGATACGCTGGTGGGTATCAGTGTATCTCAGGAAACGCTGAGACGCTACAATAATTCTGAATATTTTTCTTCCGTAATCGGATATACCGGTGTTATTTCCACAGAGGAATATGAAACCTTATCGGAGCAGGACAGCAGTTACTCCCGAAACGATATTGTAGGTAAGGCCGGAATTGAGCAGAGTATGGATCAGGTGCTTCAGGGCACTAAGGGAAAGACCACGTTTTATGTAGATAACATGGGAACTGTCCTTGATACCAGTGAGGTAATAGATCCGGTAGCCGGAAATGACCTCTATCTTACCATTGACAGTGATCTGCAGATTGCGGTTTATAAGATCCTGGAGCAGAAGCTCGCGGGAATCATATCGAAGAAGCTTACAGATGCAATGACTTTTGACGCGTCTGAGACTACTAATACCAATAATATCCTCATTCCAATAGGCGATGTCTATACGGCCATGTTTGAAAACCTGGTTCTTGATATCAATAAATTTGAGGAAGCTCCTGCCGGTACGATACAGGCAGAGGTGTTTGGTATTTATGAAAAGCGAAAAAGTGAAGTAATCTCATATATCAACGGACAGATTAAAAAGAGCAGCGGTAAGGTGGCTGATCAGGGAGAAGCTCAGGAGGACTATTGTCGCTTTGTGGTGGATAATATCCTTACTCTAAACGGGATTCTCGATGAGAACGAGATGGACTTCTCAGACCCTACCTACAAAAAGTGGGAAGATGAGGGAGACATAAGTCTTCACGATTATCTTTCATATGCAATTTCCTGTGGTTGGGTAAATACCTCCTTGCTGGAAGAATACACCGATCTTAATAGCAAGTACTCTGATTCCAATGAGATCATAGACGCAATTAATGAGTATCTCAATGATGAGTTGGAAGATGAAGCTGCATTTGATCGAATTCTTTACAAATATATGGTACTGGACGGAACAATAAGCGCTTCCAAGGTGTGTCTTCTTCTCTATGAACAGGGTGTTCTTGCTAATGATCAGACTGCGATTGCCGCTTTAAGAGATGGATCAATGGATCCCTATTCTTTCATGAAGTCAAAGATCAATAGTCTGGAGATCACTCCGGCCCAGCTTGGACTTGAACCTTGCACAGCTTCCTGCGTTGTAACAGATCCGAATAACGGACAGGTTTTGGCCTGTGTATCCTATCCCGGATACGATGCCAACAAGCTTGCCAACACTATGGATACGAATTATTATTACAAGCTTGTGAATGACCGCTCTCATCCTCTTTACAACAACGCTACCCAGGAGAAGACTGCACCCGGATCCACCTACAAGATGATGACTTCCCTTGCAGGACTTGATTCCGGAGTAATAGACGGAAGTACCATCATTGACTGCTATGGAACCTATCCCAAGGTTAATCCTAATCCTAAATGCTGGATCTCCCCCGGCGCACACGGAGGATTGGATGTAGTAGGAGCTCTTGCAAACTCCTGTAATTACTTCTACTTTGATATCGGATATATGCTGGGTCTCAATGATAAAGAAGAGTATTCCAGTGACAGAGGTGTGGAAAAGCTCACCTATTATGCGGAACAGTTCGGGCTGGATCAGAAGTCCGGCATTGAGCTTGTGGAGGCAGCACCTCAGGTTTCAGATTCAGACTCGGTTCGTTCGGCCATCGGACAGGCCAGAAACAACTATACAACGGCACAGCTGGCGAGATACACAGCTACGGTTGCCAACGGAGGAACAGTATTCAAGCTGTCTCTGCTTTATAAGCTCACGGATCACAACGGAACACTTATCAACAAGTATTCGCCTACAGTTGTCAATGAGATTGAAACGGACAAGGAGAACTGGGAGCTTATTCAGGAAGGTATGAGACAGATGGTCAAAATCTCCTCACCTCTTCAGATAATAAACGATCTGGGTTTTGAGATGGGAGGTAAGACCGGAACAGCACAGCAAAGTGAAGTGCATCCGGATCATTGTCTTTTTGTAGGTTATGCACCTTTTGAGGATCCGCAGATTGCTTTCTCTATACGAATCGCCAACGGATATACTTCCCTTTATCCTGCGGAGATTGGTGCGGATATTGTTTGTTATTACTTTGAACTCAGAGATCGGGATGATATTATCGATGGCCATGCTTCCGATGTTTCATCCGGTACAGGTGGTGACTAAACTAAATGAATCTTAAATACAGTTTTAAGAGCTTTCATTACTATCTGCTCTTTCTTACGGTGTCTATTTCCATATTTGGAATCGTAATTATTGGAAGCGCAGAGAAGTCTCTGCAAAAGACTCAGACGCTGGGCCTTTTTCTGGGACTGGTGGTAATGTTTATTGTCTCTGTAATAGATTACAACTTCATAACCGGATTCTACAGATTAATATACCTAGCGGCAATTATCCTTTTGCTGCTTGTGAAAATCATGGGATCCATAGGAGGCGGAGCACAGCGGTGGATAGACCTTGGATTTTTCAGATTTCAGCCCTCAGAGCTGTGTAAGATCCTGTTGATAATATTCTTTGCAAAGTTTTTTGAGCTGCACATTGATGAGATCAATAATCCAAAGCTGATAATCAGATCTGTGGTACTCATTGGTATTCCTATGCTTCTGATTCTCACTCAACCAGACCTTTCCACAACGATCGTGGTAGCTTTGATCTTTTGCACTATGATCTTTATGGCGGGACTTTCCTACAGAATTGTGGGAACGATACTTGCTGTAGCAGTCCCCCTTGTGGTGGCTGTGGTTGTATATGCTGCAAACACAGTTCCCGGTGAGACTTTTTTGCCCAAGTATCAGCACACAAGAATCGTTGCCTGGCTGAATCCTGAGGAATACAAGACGGATGAAGGAATGCAGCAGCAGAATTCTATTATTGCTATAGGTTCAGGGCAGCTTCACGGCAAAGGACTAAACAACGATGAGGTCGCTTCTCTTAAGAACGGAAACTTCGTACCCGAGCCACAGACAGACTTTATCTTTGCGGTAGTGGGAGAAGAGCTAGGTTTTGTTGGTTGTTGCACTGTTATTATTCTGTTATTATTGTTAACGACAGAGTGTTTTGCCATTGGCAGACGGGCCCCGGATTACTCAGGCCGGCTCATATGCTACGGAATGGGGGCTCTAATAGGTTTTCAGACCTTCATTAATGTGAGTGTTACCACAGGAATATTTCCCAATACAGGACTCACACTTCCTTTTGTAAGCTACGGTCTTACATCTCTTGTGAGTCTATATATTGGAATAGGCCTTGTGTTCAACGTCGGACTTAAACCTCAGAAATACGAAAGACAGGTGAAAATAGTATGAACCTAGTTTTGGTTGCAAACGATACAAAGAAAGTTCTTATGCAGAATTTCTGTATTGCTTACAGAAACATCCTTAAGAAACACACAATATTTTCAACTGATACCACCGCATATTCCATTGAGAAGGTGACAAACCTCTCTCTCCATAAGGTGGTCCCCGGGATACTTGGTGGAGTCTCCCAGCTGTGTTCCAGAATCGAACAAAACGAAGTAGATTTGGTTATTTTTTTCAGAGACCCGGATATAGATCCAACCACGGATCAGGGCTTTCTCAAGATGAACCTTCTATGTGATACCTACAATGTTCCTTTTGCTTCCAGTATTGCTACCGCGGAGCTGTTGATCAAAGCACTTGACCGGGGAGATCTTGATTGGCGTGAAATATATAAGTAGAAATCTTTTTAATAGAATAGCAGCGGTATTTATTACAGCACTTCTGTGTCTGAATCTCAGTGGTTGTTCGCTTTTAGGCTCCAAAGAGGAGGAGTTGACTCCCGAACAGAGAAGCTATCTGGCTATGTCAAGTTACGAAGCAGAATATCTTTATCCTGATCCTTACTCGGTTTCCAATCATCTCTGTGTTACATCTACAGACGTATCAATAAGCGGATATGAACAGAATGGTGTTTCCGGTGCGACAGGTCTTTTTGATGTTACAAATGAAAAAGTGCTGGAAGCCAACGGAATTTTTACTAAACAGTATCCCGCCAGCACTACAAAGCTTATGACCTGCCTTCTTGCTCTCAAAATGTGTGATATGGATGAGATCGTAACCGTGAGCCCGAATCTTGAGAATCTTGACAAAGATTCGTCAGTTGCAGGACTTAAAGTTGGAGATCAGGTCACCGTTCTTGATATGCTTTACGCTTTAATGCTTGCCTCGGGAAATGATGCTGCACTTGCTCTTGCGGAGCATATTGCAGGCTCTGAGGAGTCTTTTGCCGCTCTTATGAATGATACCGCAGAAGAACTCTTATGCACAGGAACTCACTTTGTAAACTCGCATGGACTCCATGATGAAGAGCATTATACTACTGCATATGATCTTTACCTGATCTTTAATGAGTGTATCAAGTATGATACGTTCAATACGATTATTGACACTCCTTCATACACAGGGACCATTACGAGAGAGAACGGATCACAGGTATTAAAAGAGTGGGAAGCAACAAACTATTATTTTAAGGGTATAGTAGACCTGCCTTCCAATGTAACAGTCATGGGCGGTAAGACCGGAACCACAGATGAGGCGGGGGCCTGCCTCGTACTTTTGTCCAGAGACAATAGTGGAAACCCCTATATTTCCGTGGTTTTGAATGCTGACAATAAGACATCCCTTTACAGAGAGATGACGGAGCTTATGGAAGCAATCCCCGAATCCTAGACAAATAATCTATTGTCTTTTATCTGATTTTCCAATATAATATTGCTATAGAGTAAATTTTCAAAAATAATTACTCAAGGAGGAAACTGCTATGCTTGAAATGATTGTTGGATCTAATGGTACAGGTAAGACTAAGTATCTTTTAGATGTTGCATCTAATGAGATTGGAAAGGTTGACGGAAATATCGCATTTCTCGATAAGGGCAAGAGTCACATGTACGAGCTCAACAACCGCATTCGTCTTATTGATGTAAAACAGTATAATGTAAAATCTAATGAAGAGTTTATTGGTTTTGTTCTCGGTTTGTTATCCCAGGACAGAGACCTTGAAATAATCCTTATTGATTCCTTCCTTAAGCTTGCTTGTCTCGAAGGAAAGGATATCACTGCAACAATGAAACGTTTGGATGAAGTAGGAAGAGAGTTCAATGTAAGATTTGTTATTAGCGTTGGTCTTGACGAGAACGCAATTCCTGCTGAGTTGAAAGACAGCATTGCAGCATCTCTTTAATAACATATAACGACACACTTGTAGGGGTATCGCTGAATTATTGGTGATACCCTGATTTTTTCCGGAGAACTTATTTGTATGTCAGGAAGTAAGAAGCAGCGGTTTTCCCGTCCTCACAATTCGTGGAATACAAATTACATATTGATCATTTTTGGAGCGATACTGATATACCTGATCGCTTCAATTATTTTGTATGTGCTTAAGGATCCAGTCACTGCTTATGAAGTCAGAACCGGAACTTTGTCCAAGTCTTATTCTTTTTCAGCACTGGCATTAAGAGAAGAGACTGTAGTGACTGCAGGAGAGAGTGGTAAGGTTTCATATTTTCAACCTGATGATTCCAAGGTACGTAAAGGTAGTATTATATGTGTAACTGACCTGGATGGTTCTCACTCAGATGTTCTCGATAGCTCCGGGACAGAAGAGATAGATATGCTCACTACTGAAGACTACCTTGGTCTTATCGACTCCATCTCATCTTTCCAGGAAGGGTTCAGCGCCGACGCCTTTGACTCAGTATATGGGTTTAAACAACAGCTCAACAGTATGATCATGGACCTTCAAAATACTGATGGTGGGGATTCTCTGAACACAATAGTTACAGAGAATCAAGAATACTTTAACATTGAAGCAGCACCGGTGGATGGAATAGTTGCTTATCACACAGATGGTTATGAGAAAGTCACCCCCGACAATCTCACCATAGGCGATATTGAGAGAGAGAAATATGACAATCGGGATCTGCGAAAGAATACTGACAAAGAAGCAGGAGATGAAGTATTCAAAGTCATAACCAGTGAAAACTGGGAGTTGGCTTTTATTCTGGACGATGATACATTTGATTATCTGAAAAGCAATGAGATTACAGAAATCCAGGTTCAATTTCATAAAGACGATATAAAGCTTTGGGGAAGCCTTGAGCTCCGGGAAATAGACAAGAAACAGGTTGCTGTAATTTCATTTTCAGAAGGTATGGTTCGATATATCAATGACCGATTTCTAAATGTTTCCCTGATACTTCAGAATGAGACCGGTCTAAAGATTCCACAAACAGCAGTGGTAGAGAAAGAATTCTACCTGGTACCTTATGAGTATCTGCTGAATCCACCTGAAAGTTCCAGCAACGGAATTATCATTCTGGATCCCAATAAGACAGGCGGATCTACATATCAGTCAGTGGAAGTCTATCAGTACGATTCGAACAATGGAGTAGTATATCTGGATCCTCTTGAAGTCCCGGCAGATGCAGTACTTGTAAAGCCGGAGTCCACTGATAAGTTCAAGATAAGTGAGACGGGGTCTTTGAAAGGAGTTTATAATATCAACAAAGGCTATGCAGTATTCAAACAGATACATGTACTTGCAGAAAACTCAGAATATTGTATAGTAGATGAGGGCATGGCCTACGGCATTGCAAACTACGATTATATTGCCTTAAACGGCAGATCAATCAACGAAAACGATAAAATAAATTAGAGGTGATTATCTTGGCAGAATTAACAGTTAATGAATTAAAGAGCAGAATAAATGAGATAGAAGAGCGAATATCCAACGCTTGTCTCAGAAGCGGAAGAAACCGGGAAGATGTCCGTCTGATTGCTGTAACTAAGACTCATCCGGTTGAAACTCTACAAAACGCATACGAACTCGGACTTCGCTGTTTCGGTGAGAACAAAGTTCAGGAGATTACTTCCAAGATACCTGAACTCCCTGCTGATATTTCCTGGCATCTTATTGGTCATCTTCAGCGAAACAAGGTTAAGATGATAGTTAAAGATGTCGAGATGATCCATTCTGTGGATTCATTAAGACTTGCGGAGGCAATTGAGAAGGAAGCTGCTAAAATCGACAGAGTTATTCCGGTTCTCATTGAGGTTAACGTAGCTGAAGAGGAGAGCAAATTTGGAGTAAAACTCTCTGAAACTAAAGAGTTAGTAAGAGAGGCTGCTAAACTTCCTCACCTTCACATCAGTGGACTTATGACAATTGCACCTAATGTTTCTGACCCTGAGGAGAACAGGCCAGTTTTTAAAAAATTAAGAGAATTATTGGTTGACATCAGAAATGAAAACATCGATAATGTCAATATGAGTGCCCTGTCGATGGGTATGAGCGGCGACTTCGAAGTTGCAATCGAAGAGGGTGCTACCATGGTAAGAGTGGGTTCCAGTATTTTTGGAATGAGAGATTATAGCCGCAAATAAACTGGTGATAAGAAGGGATTACATATGGGTATTTTGGATAAATTTCTCAATTTTATGAGTCTTGAGGATGACGAAGACGATTATGATGAGGATTTCATAGACGACGAAGAGTACTATGAAGAGAAGCCTAAGAAGAGCTTCTTCAAGAAGGATAAGTCTCCCAAGTATGATGAAGATGATGCTTTTGAGGATGAACCGCCTAAGAAATCATCTAAATTCTCCTCTAAAGTTACTCCTATTAAACAGAACGAGCGCTCTTCAGCAAGACGTCCGGAAATTCGCTTTATTAAGCCTACTTCTGTGGATGACAGCAGAGAGGTGTCAGAAACACTTATATCAAACAGAGCGGTAATGCTCAACCTTGAGGGCCTTGATATCGATGTTGCACAGAGAATAATTGACTTCACATCAGGCTCATGTTTTGCATTAAGAGGAAATCTTCGCAAGGTGACACAGTTTGTCTTTGTACTTACTCCCTCGACTTTTGAGGTTTCCGGAGATCTTACAGATCTTTTGGATACAGACAAGAGTTCTCTTGATGTTTCATCGGTTAGATCAAGTTTCTAATCGAAACCTATAGTTTTTTTTGAGCATCAGACTTCTGATGCTCTTTTTAGTATAGGCGACGATCCAAGGTTCAGAGTTTAAGCAGAGCTTGACCGTATCAAATATTGTCCGGGAGATTAATATGAATTACAAAATTGTAATAGAAAACAACTTCGATAATTTGCTTGAGGAGATAAGGTCCCTGAAGACCGAGATATCCCAGAGGAAAGTCTGTATCGTAACAGATTCAAATGTTAGCAGGCTTTATCTCAATGAGATACAACAGGTTTTTGAAGGCAACTGCAGAGGCTGTGTATCCCATGTTTTTCCTGCTGGTGAAGCTAATAAACACCTGGGAACCATAACTGAGATTCTTCAGACTCTCACAGAAAACCATTTTGACCGCAAAGACCTTGTAGTTGCCCTGGGTGGAGGAGTGACCGGAGACATTGCTGGCTTCGCTGCCTCTATTTATATGAGAGGAATTGAGTTTGTTCAGATTCCTACATCCCTGCTTGCTCAGGTTGACAGCAGTATAGGAGGCAAAACCGGAGTAGATTTTAACGGACTCAAGAATCTTGTGGGAGCTTTTTATGAACCCGGCTTGGTTTACATTAACCTTCAGGTTATCAACACCTTGCCCGACAGAGAATTCAAATGTGGCTTAGGAGAGATATTAAAGCATAGCCTGCTTCACTCTGAAGACTACTATTACTGGCTTAAGAATAACAGGGAGGCTATTCTCAAAAAGGATCCGAATGTTTTGGCAGAGATGATCGAGCGAAGCGGTAAGATCAAGCAGTACATAGTTGAGAATGACTGGAGAGAGAATGGTATCCGTGCTTTACTGAATTTTGGACACACCCTTGGTCATGCTATAGAGAAGGAAGCAGATTTCAAGCTGAGTCACGGTGCCTGTGTTGCAATAGGCATGAATGCAGCCTGCTGGCTGTCTGCTTTAAAAGGCCGGATTTCTGAAGTTGATTATCATGAGACTGTTGATTTTATACGAAGTTTCGGACTTCCCACTTCTGTGGAAGGGCTTGACAGGGAAGGAGTATACAAGGCTTCTTGTCAAGATAAAAAGAACCAACATGGTCATTTCAGATTTATTCTCCTGAATTCTATTGGTGATGCGTATATTGACAGTTCTGTAACTGAGTCAGATATACGTAATGCAATAGATGTTGTATGCAAATAATCACTGGAGTATGAGAACATGAATCGAAGCAAAATCAAATCTGCCTTTATTGGCTTGGTTTCCGCGATACTACTGATAATCCTTGATCAATGGACAAAGAACCAAGCGGTTATTTCACTTAAAGATCATGCAAAAGTACTTATAAACGGAGTGTTTGAATTAAGATATTTGGAGAATCAGGGCGCTGCCTGGGGTATGTTCTCCGGAGCAAGGTTCTTTTTTGTAGTATTTGCCTGCCTGCTCTCGATAGTTTTTGCATATATTTACTTTAATATGCCTACTGAATCCAAATATAACTGGATGAAGCTCGTAATAGTTTTGTTTATCTCCGGTGCACTGGGCAATATGATCGATAGAGTTGTGAACGGATTTGTTGTAGATTTCTTTTATTTCTCACTGATTGATTTTCCGGTGTTCAATGTGGCAGATATCTATATTACCTGTGGAGCTTTCCTTTTTGTCATTTTGATACTTTTTTATTACAAAGATGATGATTTTTCCTTCCTCATAAGAAGAAACAAGAAAGGGTAATATATGTCCGAAACCAGGATCATAACAGTAAATGAAGAATCCCAGGGAATTCGACTGGACAAATTCTTAAATTGTTATTTTGAAGATCTGTCCCGTTCAGGATTACAAAAGCTGATTGAAGAAGGGTTTGTTACGATCAACGGACAGGCCCGTAAATCGAATTACAAGCTCAAGGGAGATGAATATGTGACTGTGAGCATTCCTTCCCCTGTAGAGCCTGAGATTGAGCCTGAGGACATTCCAATTGATGTGGTTTATGAAGATGATGATCTGATTATCGTAAATAAGCCAAAAAACATGGTGGTACATCCCGCAAACGGTCACTACACCGGTACACTTGTAAATGCACTGCTATATCACTGTAAAGATAACCTTTCCGGAATTAACGGAGTAAAACGTCCGGGTATTGTACATCGGATTGACATGGATACAACAGGACTCCTGGCAGTCTGCAAAAATGATATTTCTCACAATGCTCTTGCCGAACAGCTAAAGGATCATACAGTAAAAAGGACATATCACGCTATCGTTAAAGGCTGCTTATATGAAGACGGAACAGTGGATGCTCCAATTGGACGAAACAAGTCAGACAGAAAGAAGATGGCTGTCATACGAGACGGATCCGGTAAAGAAGCCATTACTCATTATCATGTTATTGAGACATTTAAAAATTACACATATATTCAGTGTAACCTTGAGACCGGACGAACACATCAAATAAGAGTCCATATGGCCTACATAAATCACCCGATTCTTGGCGATCTGGTTTATGGTCACAGGGATTCCCGTTTTCCCGGGACATTAACTCAGACTCTTCACGCTAAAGAGCTGGAACTCATCCATCCCTCAAAGGGAGAGAAAGTGAGATTCACCACAGATTTGCCTGATTACTTTCAGAATATCCTGAGAATAATTAAAACCAATAACTACTAAGGAGACAATTACTTATGAGATTTGTAATTCAGAGAGTGTCAGAAGCCTCAGTCACTGTTGATAATAATACTATCGGAGAGATTCAAAAGGGTTTTCTGGTACTTATAGGAGTCAGCGACAAGGATGACGAGACTATTGCCGATAAAATGCTAAAAAAACTTATAGGTCTTCGAATCTTTGAGGACGAGAACGGCAAAACAAACAAAGCCCTTGCGGATGTTAATGGATCTTTGCTTCTCGTTTCACAGTTTACTTTGTATGCTGACTGCAAAAAAGGCAATCGCCCCAGCTTTATCAGAGCCGGAAAGCCTGACCATGCAGAAAGTCTATACGAATATATCATTGGAAAAGCAAAAGAGCAGGTAAAGACTGTTGAGAGAGGGTCCTTCGGAGCAGATATGAAGATTCGCCTTCTTAATGATGGTCCTTTTACAGTGATTCTGGATTCTGAGGAGTTAGGATTCTAACAGAAGTTGACGACCAGGACATTTATAATGGGAGGCGTAGGTGCACACCTACACCTCCCTTAATTTTACTGCCTTCGCCGCAAGACGGCGTCTGTCTTCATCAATAGCTGCATAGTGCTTCTTAGTAGTATTTACATCTTTATGTCCAAGAACATCCGCAACCAGATAGATATCACCGGTCTCCTTGTAGAGTGCAGTACCATAAGTACTTCTTAGTTTATGTGGGGTAATATGCTTATTCGGGGTCACTTCCAATGCATATTTCTTAACAAGATTCTCTACGGCCTGTACGCCGATCCTGCGTTTCTGAGTGGAAAGAAACAGGGCCTTCTCATGGCCCGGAAGTGCTGTTACGGCCATTCTCTCTTCAAGATAGTCTTTAAGTGCTTTCTCAACCTCATCTCCAAAATAGACTTCCATCTGATTACCGCCTTTGCGGGTAACGGTAAGTCCGTTATTCTTAAAGTTCACATTATTGATATCAAGACCAACAAGCTCTGAAACACGAATACCGGTGCCAAGCAGCGTTGTTACTATCGCCAGATCCCGGCATTTATTCTTCTCATGGTAGATTTTGGCCTGACCGGTAAGAGAATTACCACGCTGTTCTATGTGATCTAATAGCATAGCGATTTCATCATTATCCAGTCTTATTATTGCTTTCTCATGCAATTTTGGCATATCCACAAGGAGGGTAGGATTATTCTCAATAATACCGTGCTTGTGATAGTACTTGTAGAAGGAGCGAAGAGCAGACATTTTACGAGAAAGTCCCTTCTCGCCGTTGGTAACCATCTTGTCAGAAGTGTCAGTGTAAACCTTGAGGTATTCCTGATATTCTTCAATATCGAGTGCATCCAGCTTATTCAGATCTTCAACCTTAAAGTCAGTGAGACTGTAGTTTCGATATGCTGGATTGTTTTCAATCAAGAACTTAAAAAACAACCTTATATCGTATGCATAAGATAAACGGGTTCTATTGGATGTAGTTGGTTCAATTGCTCTGAAATAATCTTTTGCAAAAGGTGGAAGTCCTTTAAGCAGATCTCGAAGCCGCAAGGTGTTATTTACTGATGTCTGTTCTGCATAGGTTAGATCCCTAGCCATAAGTATCACCTCTGAAAAACAAATAGACAATACAACCTGATAATTACCGGTTAATTATAGCATAATGGCTTAAATCCGTCCATATCTTTTGGAAAAATTGAGATTTGTCGTATAGATATGTATTTCTTATAGAGCCCGCTTCGACTGATTACATAATACTAGGTGCTATGTAATGCCTACAGCGGGCTGTTAAATATAAAAGACTCTCTTCTAATATGTAAAAACTAATGGATCTACTTAAGGGTTGAAGCTGTAACTGTATGATAATAAGGAATAATGATCTGTGAGCCTTCAGCTAGCTTAATATCACTGGGAAAATTGTTAATGCTTAATATCTCATTAACATAGCTCTGAACATCCGTATAGTCGTCAGGCAGATTCTCTGAAGCTATACTCCATACAGAGTCGCCATATTCAACGTCAATCTGTTTATAGCAGATTACTCGATCTGGATTGTCACCTTCACTTGCTGAGCTTACAAAAGCTTTCAGGGTTATTCCTGCTGATACAATAACTGCGAAGATAATCAAAGCCGCAAATATCTTAGATATGGATACTCTCCTGCGTCGATGACTTCTTCCTGAAGGTCTTCTGGTATATGTTGAGTGTTTATTGACCGCTCTCATAATCTTCTCTCCGTCTACGATAACTCAGGAACACTTGTTCGTCTGTAATACCATTATATATACCGAACAAATGTTTGTCAATCTAAAATCGAACATATTTTCGAAACATTTGTTTGCTTTTTTCATAAGCCTGTGATAGTATCATGTTATCAATTACGGGAGGTGCTTAATATGCCCGGTAAGATTAGCAAGAAACAGGAAGAGATCCTTAATTATATTAAAGCTGAGATAATGCGTAAGGGTTATCCGCCTGCAGTCCGTGAGATATGTGAGGCGGTTCACCTTAAATCTACATCTTCAGTACATGCACATCTTGAGACTTTGGAGAAGAATGGCTACATTCGTAGAGACCCCACTAAACCCAGGGCAATTGAGATAACTGACGGCGACAGTGGATTGAGCCGCAAGGAAATGTTCAACATTCCCTATGTTGGTCAGGTGGCAGCCGGACAGCCTATATATGCCGAAGAGAATATTACTGACAGCTATCCTATTCCTAAGGACTTTCTCCCTCATGAGGATTGCTTTATTCTGAGCATTCGCGGTGAGAGCATGATCAATATAGGAATAATGGATGGTGATTATGTTATAGTTGAACGAAAGAACACCGCCAATAATGGAGATGTTGTGGTAGCACTTGTAGATGACAGTGCTACGTGTAAGACGTTCTATAAAGAAGAAGGTATTTTCAGACTCCAGCCTGAGAATGACGATATGGATCCCATTCTGGTGGATCATGTAGAAATCCTTGGCAAAGTGGTAGCTGTCTTCAGACACATGTGAGTTTGATATTTTGAGAAACTAATAAGGGATATCCCTCGCGAGATATCCCTTATGCATATCATATTAAAGCTCTTCAATATTGATTTCCTTACCGTCATTCCATATTTTCTCAAGATTATAGAATCCACGATTCTCCTTATCAAATACATGAACAATTATGTCATTGTAATCCAGAAGAATCCATGAGCTGTTGGCGCCCGCCCCTTCCTTATGGCTGCACTCATACCCTGCCTTTCCAAGGAACTCATCAACATTATCGGTAAGAGAAGCTACCTGGTTTGGATTATTTCCGTTAGCGATAATGAAGTAGTCAGCAATGGGAGAAACTTCGGAAATATCAATTATACGAATATCAATGGCTTTTTTGTCATCAAGAGCCTTGTATGCGATCTTAGCCATTTCTTTTGATTTTTCTCTACTGTTTAAATTCATAGACCGATCCACCTATTCTCGTGTATAGAATTTGCATGTATCAAGAGTAAGCTTGTCAAAATCGATTCCGGTTCTGGTCAGATACTCTATAGTGTCAAGACATATAAGTCTGACAGCTTTGTCAATATCATTAAATGCTATATTTCTGATACTGTCCAGCCTTTTTGCTTTGTTTCTAAGAGGTTCAATAAAATCTGCAGTGAAGATGATTTTTTCCAGGAGGCTCATATCAGGACGCCCGGTAGTATGATACATTATAGCGTCCAGAATTCTACCGTCAGTAATATTGTAATCACGTTCTGCTACTATTCTTCCAACCTTTTGATGAAGTATCTGATAATTTCTTTTTTCAGATTCAGATACCTCCATTTTGTATTCTTCGCAGATTTTAAGAGCATCTGCTAAGGCTATCTCTTTTGCGCAGTCATGTAAATAACCGGCGATCAGAGCTGCATCTATACTTTCTCCATAGCGCATGGCCAGGCAAGCTGCAGTGTCGGCTACTTTGACCGAATGCTGGTAGCGTTTTTCAGAGAGACTCTCTTTTACAAGAATCCTGTACTTTTCCGGATGAGGAATGCTTTTTTCCTTACTCAACGGTATAATCCTCTTTTCCTAATATAGTCTTCCACCAATGAGGGAACAAGTCCTTTAAGAGATTCACCTTTCGCGGCTCTTTCTCTGATCTCTGTTGAAGATACATCAATGCTGTTCATCCTTATCCCACATATTTCTGAGTTGTATTTCCGATTTAGAAACTCTATCTGTCTAATAATATCGGCGTAATCGTGGTCCCCCCTGACCGCCGCAAGAAGTTTTCTTCCGGGGAGGATGGCTTCCGGTTTTTTCCAGGTTTCTATCTGAAAAAGAGAATCTGCGCCAATAATAAAGCAGAATCGGTATTCCGGATATAAATGCTCAAGACCTGACAGTGTCTCATAAGTGTAGTGACCACCTTCATGTGTGATCTCATAGTCAGAGACTTTATAGAAAGATTCTTCAGTAATCAGTTTCAGCATAGCTAAACGATCTTCCACCGACGCGGAATTTGATTGCAGAGACTTATGGGGAGGCAGTGGATTAGGCAAAAACCAGAGTTCGCTAATCAGGCCGCTCTCTTTTGCCGCATTGGCCAGTGCAAGGTGTCCGTTGTGAACCGGATCAAAAGTACCTCCCAGTACCCCGATACTGATTTGGGAATTATTTGAGAATATGTTTTTTTTCATTTTTGCTTTCCCGGTAAAGCACGATCCTCTTTCCAATCACCTGAACGACCTGGGATCTGGTGCGTTCTGAGACGATCTGAGCCAGCTCTTTAGGATCGTCACCACAGTTCTTAAGTACTGCGATTTTAATTAGCTCTCTGGCCTCGAGAGCGTCGCTCAACGCTTCAACAAGCTCCGGAGATATGCTGTTTTTACCAATCTGAAAAATTGGATCCATTTTCTGAGCCATGCTCATAAGAGTTGCTCTCTCTTTGCTAGTCATAATTCATCCTCTATTCAAAATACTCAAATTCGTAGCCATTGATCTTTACAGTGTCGCCTTCCTTGAGACCTACCTTCTTTAAGGTCTCAAATGCACCGGTATCTTCCATAAACTTCTGGAAGAACATGAAGCCTTTCTCGGACTCCAGGTTAGTATAACCAAGCATCTTGTCGATACGTGGTCCCTGAATAACATAAACACCTTCCTGTTCCTTATATGCTTCAAAAGGAAGCTCTTCGACTACAAGTTCCTCTTCAGGGAAGAATTCCTGTTCGAACACTATCTGTTTTACTTCAATAGTCTGAAGTTCACTGTAAACATATGAAAGAAGCTCTCTGATTCCTTCCCCGGTTGCTCCGGAAATGGGGAAAACACGAATTCCTTTTGGTTCAAATTCCTCTCTGATTCGTTTCAGATGTTCTTCTCTCTCTTCTACCGGGAAAAGATCTATCTTATTGGCAGCAATCACCTGTCTTCTCTGAGCAAGTTCTGTGTTATACTTGGAAAGCTCTTCGTTTATGGTGTAGAAATCTTCCACAGGATCTCTGCCTTCGGACCCGGAAGCATCAAGGACATGGATCATCATACGGGTTCTCTCAATATGTCTGAGAAAATGGTGTCCAAGACCGAGTCCCTCAGCGGCTCCTTCAATGAGGCCCGGAATATCTGCCATGACAAAACCTCTGCCTTCTCCAAGATCGACTACTCCCAGATTAGGATTAATGGTAGTAAAGTGGTAGTTAGCAATCTTGGGATTAGCGTTGGATACTCTGGAGAGCAGTGTTGATTTACCTACGTTCGGGTATCCGAGCAGGCCTACATCAGCAATGACCTTCAGCTCCAGTTTAACCTCGATTTCCTGGGCAGGCTTGCCAGGCTTTGCATATTTGGGAATCTGCATGGTAGCTGTCGCAAAATGCATATTGCCGAGACCGCCTTTACCGCCTTTGAGAATTACCTTTCTCTGGCAGTCGCCGGACATATCTGCAATTACTCTGTCGGATGCGGCATCTTTTATTACTGTTCCTTCGGGAACTCTGATAACAAGATCTTTACCGTTTTTACCATGGCAGCGTTTCTTACCGCCCTCTTCTCCGTCAGTTGCACTGTATTTTCTTTTGTGGCGGAATTCACTGAGGGTGTTGAGTCCTTTGTCTACTTCAAAGATAACATCTCCACCGCGTCCGCCGTCACCGCCATCTGGACCACCGTTGGGAACATAAAGCTCTCTGCGGAAACTGACATGTCCGTCTCCGCCTTTTCCTGATCTAATTATAATTTTTGCACGATCGGCAAACATTTGATTTCCTCCAAAAATACAGGCTTCAAACCATAAGATTTGAAGCCTGTCAACGATTACATAATATTATTCAGCTACAGGATATACAGAAACCTGCTTGCGGTCCTTGCCGAGTCTCTCGAAACGTACAACACCGTCAACCTTTGAGAATAAAGTATCATCTCTGCCGATACCAACATTGGTTCCGGGATGAATCTTTGTTCCACGCTGTCTATATAAGATATTTCCTGCAAGAACAAACTGTCCGTCAGCTCTCTTAGCGCCTAATCGTTTGGATTCAGAATCTCTGCCGTTCTTTGTGGATCCCATACCTTTTTTATGGGCAAAAAACTGAATGTTCATCTGCATCATGGATTACACCTCCTCCAAATCATAATCAATGGACAAGTACTGACTGTAATTGTTCTTAAGATCTTGTAATCCCAGCTCAAGGGATTTCATTAAGAGGTTAGTAGCGAAATCCGGTGTACCTGTTAATCTGAAACTGATAGTCACATTGTCGGTACTCACTTCTTCAAGAAAAGGGACTTCCGTGAAAGTCTCAATTGAATTGAAAGTGTTTATAGCCAGTGCGGAAACTGCTGCACAGACGATATCTTCGCCTTCCTCAGCATAACCCGCATGGTTCATAAGCCTGATTCCGTAGTAGTCAGTATTGTCTTTATAAAATGTGATAGAAATCATAAAAATAAACTACAGTACGATCTTGTCGATCTTAACTTCTGTGTACTGCTGTCTGTGTCCGTTCTTCTTGTGATAACCGGTTTTGGGCTTATACTTATAAACGATAACTTTCTTAGCTTTGCCATCGCCCATAACTGTTGCTTCAACGCTTGCGCCCTCAACAACGGGAGTACCGATCTTGGTCTCTTCTCCGCCAACCATGAGAATCTGGTCAAACTTATAAGATGAACCAGCTTCAGCATTGAGTTTTTCAACACGGATAACATCACCTTCGGAAACACGGTACTGTTTACCACCTGTTGCAATAATTGCGTACATAAGGCACCTCCTTATTCCAAATCTCGCCAATTACGGTGATTATCGCAATGATAATACTTCTACCTTCTTGTGCGGCCATACTCTTGAATAATAGCATAATGAAAACACTAAATCAAGATAATTATTTCTTTTTTCTACAAGATACAGTGATTATTTTACTACTACCCTGCGGAAATTCTTCTTTCCTCGCTTGAGAACGACGCCCTCTCCCTTGAACTTTTCAAGAGGAATAGGGTAACGTATATCGGTGTTCTTCTCTCCGTCTATGGAGACACCTCCCTGCTCAATTGCCCTTCTTCCCTCGGACTTTGTGGAAACAAGACCACTCTTGAAGATTGCAGTGTTGAGGTCAATCACACCGTCCGTGAAATCTTCTTCTGAGAGTTCGGCAGTGGGCATCTCTGCTGCATTTCCACCTGCAAAAAGAGCTTTAGCTGAAGCCTTTGCTTTCTCTGCTTCTTCCTCACCGTGAACAAGCTTGGTAAGTTCGTAAGCAAGGATCTCTTTTGCAGTATTGAGCTGTGCACCCTCCCACTTATTCATCTTATCGATTTCCTCCACAGGAAGGAATGTGAGCATTCGGATACATTTCAGAACATCGCTGTCCGCTACGTTTCTCCAGTACTGGTAGAAATCAAAAGGAGATGTCTTCTCAGGATCTAGCCAGACTGCACCGTTTACAGTTTTGCCCATCTTTTTGCCTTCACTGTTGAGAAGCAGGGTTATAGTCATTGCATAGGCGTCTTTTCCAAGTTTTCTTCTGATCAGCTCGGTACCTCCAAGCATATTGCTCCACTGATCATCTCCTCCGAACTGCATGTTTACACCATGTTCTTTATAAAGGTGATAGAAGTCGTAGCTCTGCATGATCATATAGTTGAATTCAAGGAAAGTAAGTCCTCTCTCCATTCTCTGTTTGTAACACTCTGCTGTGAGCATACGGTTTACGGAGAAATGGGGTCCTACTTCTCTGAGCAGGTCAACATAATTCAGATTGAGAAGCCAGTCTTTGTTATTAACAACGATTGCTTTACCGTCAGTGAGGTCAATAAACCTTCCGATCTGCTTAAGGAAGCAGTCACAGTTGTGCAAAATAGTCTCGGGTGTGAGCATTTTGCGCATGTCAGTCTTTCCGGAAGGGTCACCGATCATACCGGTTCCTCCGCCAAGGAGTACGACAGGGGTATTTCCTGCCATCTGAAGTCTTTTCATAAGGCAAAGCGCCATGAAGTGACCAACATGGAGACTATCCGCAGTAGGGTCAAAGCCAATATAGAACTTAGCTTTTCCGTTGTTGATCAGTTCTCTGATCTCCTTCTCGTCTGTAACCTGAGCTATCAGGCCTCTAGCCTGAAGTTCCTCGTAAATTTTCATAAAACTAGTCCTCCATATCTGGTTTATATCTAAAATAATCCGATAAAGGTTTTCTTACCTTTTTTCTGGTCATCTCTATTAGCTGAAGACCGGTAATGTCAACCACCTTTGAGGTGACCGGATCTTTTTTTAGGCAGGCATCCAGGTGAGATGCAATACTCTGCATTCTTTGGTCATCGTCCATGTTAATAAAATCTGTGATGATGATACCTGAAAGATTTCTGAGCCTTAACTGCCTTGGAATCTCTTCTGCCGCCTCAAGGTTGATCTTATACTGTAAGTCTCTCTTAGCCGCTTTTCCTCTTGCTAATGCCTTTCCGGAGTTTACGTCTATTACAGTCATAGCTTCTGTTGGCTGAATAATGAGAAAACCTCCGGATTTAAGCCAGACTTTTTCTCTAAGCGCTTTGTGGATGACATTCTTTAAGTCATAAAGCGCAGCCAGTGAAAGCATCTTATCGTCGTAAAACCGGAGTTTTACGGTAAACTCAGGATATTTTTTTTGCAAAAGAACTTGGAGCTTATCATAAATCTCTGGGATGTCTGTAATGATTTCAGTCTCTCCCTCTTTATTCAGATCTATGACAGCTTTTTCATAGTCGGGAACTGCTTTTTTCAAAAGGGAAAAGCACTTTCTTGTCACAGCCTTGGCTTTTAGGGCCTCCAACTCCTGTGTTAACTCTTCCATTTCCGAGATAATCTGAGAATCAGACGCGGAGACGGCGTTGGTTCTTATTACAAAGCCGAAATCATCGGTGCATCGATCACTTAGAAGTTGATATAGAGAATCCCTTTTTGCCTGAGGTATTCTGTGGGAAACTCCAAATGTTTTTTTGCCGCTGGTTAAAACTGAGTATTCCCCGGTGAGACTTATGTTGCCGGTGACACTTGGCAGTTTCTCACCAAAACCTTCCCTGCTGACCTGAACGATAAGCTCATCTCCATAGTTTAAGGGCTTATTGCCATATCTAGCGGTAAAGATGCTATTTTTGGCCTCCTCAAGATGAAAGAAACAACTCTTTCCCGGCCCAATCTCCACGAAAGCAGCATGGATATCTTCGCGAATTTTTTCCACTCGTCCTATATAAACGTCACCAAGAACAGCTTCAGAGGACTCTCCGGCGCATCGAATCTCCTTAACTTCCATTCCCTCGCAAAAAACACACAAGTCTTTATTATTAAATTGAGTGATCAAAAGTTTTTCGCTCAAAAGAAGCCTCTCTATCTTCGGGAAAGTTCTTTGACAATATCATCCCACTTGATGCCTTTTACCGCCATCAGAACCATTATATGATAAACAAGGTCGGAGATCTCATAGGTGAGATCCTGAAGATCAGTGTTCTTTGCCGCAACTATCATTTCTGCTGTCTCTTCTCCTACCTTTTTTAGTATTTGGTCAAGGCCTCTGTTCATAAGGTAGTTGGAATAGATATCCGTTGAGGAATCTCCCTTTCTGTTGTTGATGATATCCATAATGCTGTTGAGCACACGAATAGGATTTTTTTCATCGTAATCTTTTCCAAAAAGAGGAGTGAAAAAGCAGGTGGGATTTCCGGTATGGCAGGCGGGCCCCACCTGAGCCACCTTGGCCAAGATGGTGTCTTTATCACAGTCAATTGTCATAGACTTGACATACTGAAAATGACCTGAGGTCTCTCCTTTGAGCCAGAGCTTTTGGCGGCTTCGGCTGTAATAGACCATCTTGCCGATTTCAAGAGTCATCCCATACGACTCCTCATTCATGTAGGCGAGCATAAGATTTTCTCCGGTTTTGTAATCCTGAACTATTACCGGAACCAGACCATTTGCATCAGTTTTAAACTCGGAAAATGGAATGCTGCTCTCAAGAACATTCATGTGGATTCCAAGATCAAGGCACTCTCTGCGGAATGCCACGAAGTTGAAGCCCGGTTCATTCAGAAATCCGGAGGCGATTGCATTAATACCCTCTTTCTGCAGGGTCTCAATTCCTTCCTCCTTACTCATATCCGCGATTACCAGAATACATGAAATATCGTCACTCATCATCTGAGCGGATACTATATCTCTGGGATTCATAAAGATCACTTCTGCTCCGGACTCGCTGAGCATCTTTTGATGCTTGAAGTAAGCATCAAAGCTGGTTACGGAGGCAGCAATACGGTCTCTACCAAACATCCTTGAAGCTTCTCTGAGAAGTTCACCTGAATCCGGCTCAGACATGTTGATGATTACTTTTTCTGCGCCGGCAGAAAAACACTTTCTCACATCTTCGATCTTCTCCACATTTCCCGCGATATAAATGGGAATCTGTACGAGATCCGTTGTCTTCTGAAGACGTTTCATGGTCTGGTAGTGATCGAAGTCTGAATCTGAAAGATCAAATACAATTATGGCATCAGCCCCTCTGTTTGCCATGTCAAGGGCAAGATCCTGTATAAAAATTCCAAGGTTTGTTCTGTCGGAATAAGATCTACAGGGTTCTGCTTTATGCATAAAAATAGCGGGAATGAGTTTCTTTGAAATCATTATCACTAAACCTCTTACTCAAATCTAACCTTAATAGAATTTGCATGGGCTGTAAGACCTTCAGCCTCTGCAAAGTCAATAATCTTGTCTTTTTCTCTTCTGAGAGCTTCCTCACTGTAGGATATAATGCTCGATTTCTTTATGAAATCGTCAACTCCTAAAGGAGAAAAGAATTTTGCAGTTCCGTTTGTGGGCAGAATGTGATTCGGGCCCGCAAAATAATCTCCTAAAGGTTCGGAAGCGTAGGAACCAAGGAAGATAGCACCAGCATTTCTGACTCTTCTCATGTCAGCATTGGGATCCTTTGTGTGGATCTCCAAATGCTCTGAAGCAATATCATTCACAATGTCAAAAGCATCGTCCATGTTCTCAGCAACCAGAATGTGGCCATAGTTTTCAAGAGACTTCTCCATAATCTCTCTTCTGGGGAGCTTCTCAAGATAACATTTAATCTCCTCATTGACCTTCTCTGCCAGTTCTTTGCTTGTGGTAACCAGAATTGCAGAAGCTAACTCATCATGTTCAGCCTGAGAGAGTAAATCTGCTGCGACAAAATGAGGGTTGGCAGTCTCATCGGCAAGCACAAGGATCTCACTGGGGCCGGCTACTGAGTCAATGCTCACATTTCCGTATACTGCTTTTTTTGCAAGAGCTACATAGATATTGCCCGGACCGACTATCTTGTCCACTTTGGGAATGGTCTCGGTACCATAGGCAAGGGCTGCCACTGCCTGTGCTCCACCCACCTTGTAGATAACATCAGCTCCGGCTTCATTTGCCGCAACCAGGGTGTTAGGGTTAACTTTGCCGTCTTTTCCCGGAGGAGTAACCATGACAATATGATCAACCCCGGCAACTTTAGCGGGTAGTATGTTCATGAGCACTGATGAAGGATAAGCTGCTTTTCCCCCGGGAACATATACTCCCACTCTTTCCAGGGGAGTGATCTTCTGTCCAAGAAGAATTCCGTCGTCTTCGATTGTAAACCAGCTGTTTCTCTTTTGCTTCTCGTGAAACTTTGTGATCTTCGCTTTGGAAGCTCTGATAACCTCAATAAGTCTTTCTGAAACCAGGGAATATGCCTCTTCAATCTCCTCCCGGGTTACTCTCACAGTTTCGCTGTCAAACCGTACTTTATCAAACTGCTCTGTGTAGTCAAATAGTGCCTTGTCACCATTCGCCTTAATATTGTCAAGAATTGCTGACACTCTGGACTCAAATTCCGGGTACTGGGAAGGGCTTCTCTTTAAAAGATCTTCCAGTACATTTTTCTTGGTATTCTCATCGAGAAATTCTATTTTCATATTCCGATTGCCTCTCTAATCCTCTTTTTCATCTAACAGATTCTGAATCGCACTGATAAGATTGGTGATTCTCTCATTCTCAAGTCTCATACTCACAGGGTTGACAATTAATCTTGCTGACAAAGGACATACTTCTTCCAGTACTACGAGTCCGTTTTCCTTTAAAGTCGTTCCAGTTTCCACAATGTCCACTATGACATCGGTAAGTCCGAGTATAGGAGCAAGCTCGATTGAACCGTTAAGTTTTATGATTTCTACCGTCTGATGGCGCTCATTGTAAAAATAATCTTTTGCAATGTTGGGATACTTAGTGGCCACCCTGATGCGATCCTTGTGCTTAAGACATTCTGCCGCTTCGGGAGGTCCGCACACGCACATTCTGCAGGCACCAAATCCCAGGTCGAGAACCTCGTAGGCTTTTCTGCCTTCCTCCAGAATAGTGTCCTTTCCTACAACGCCAATATCCGCTGCACCGTACTCAACATATGTGGGAACATCAGGTACTTTAGATAAGAAGAAGCGGATCTTATTCTCTTCATCGGTAAAAATAAGCTTTCGGGAGCTCTTATCGTGTATCTCCTCACAGGTAATTCCGATCTTTTCAAGGATCTCCAGAGTTTTCTTGGCCAGTCGTCCTTTTCCTAATGCAATTGTAAGATACTCCATTATTTATCCCCCTTTGCAAAAAACGATGAAAGACTGTAGGTCCTTGATCCATTGGTTGCTATTTCTGTGAAATCCACTTTGCCCTCTTCCCGAAGCACCAGAAGATAGTCCACTTTTTCTGCTACCGCCTTGTCCTCTAACCGGAAAAACTCATCTTCATCGTGATAGGCAAAAAGTGCTACGTTCTGTCCCTGACTTCTGAGCTGATTTGCCAGCTGAATCGCGGAATAGGTATCGTCAACATTGTAGAGCACAGCAGAGATCTTCTCCACTCTCTGAGGAGCCTTCTTCTGGTGGGCAAGAGCCCCGAGAAGCTCATCGATGTCACAGACAAATCCTACCGCCTGAGTCTCTCTTCCAAACTTTCCGATAAGATTATCGTAACGGCCGCCTTTGACCACCGCGTCACCGGAACCAAGAGTATACGCTCTGAAAGTAACGCCGGTATAGTACTCATAGCTTCCAAGCATACTGAGATCGAAGGTTACCTTATCCTCAACGTGATAGAGCTTCAGAAGTTCATTGAGCTTCATGAGCCTTTCAATAGCGTCGATACCTCTCTGGTTTACGGAAAGGTGATAAGCAGTCTTAAGCACTTCGCTTCCGCCAAAAAGGGTGGGAATACGTAGGAATACAGTCTTAAACAGGGGTGTAACATTCTTCTCTTCCACAAGTCGTTTTACACCAAAGGTATTCTTATTAATGATAAGAGTTCTGAGTTCTTCCACAGAATCCTCATCAAGACTTGTCTCCTCCACAACACTCTGGAAAAACTCATTCATACCAATGCTGATCTGGAATTCACTCATGCCGATATGATCAAGGCACTCTACCGCCATAGCGATCATCTCTGCATCTGCTTCCACAGAGTCATCACCCAGAAGCTCAGCTCCAACAACTGTGGTTTCTTTCAGTTCACCTCTGTAGCTGGAATGATTGTAGAAAGTACTTCCCATATAACGCAGCCTTAGAGGAAGAGCTTCATTCTCCATAACAGTGGCACAGGCTCTGGCAATAGAAGGCGTGATATCCGGTCTCAATACAAGGGTGTTTCCATCTCTGTCAAAGAATTTATAAAGATTCTTTGATGAAGCAGTACTCTTCTCTTTATTAAAAACTTCAAAATACTCAAGGATAGGAGTCTGAATCCCTCTGTATCCGTATTTCTTCAGAACCTTGTCCACACCGTTTTGAATTGCACATTTGGAATCAAATTCATTTCCAAAAACATCTCTTACACCCTCCGGTGTGTGTAATAATCTTCTTGTCATTTATTCATCCCTCTCATTCAGATCTTGCAGCAGCATTTCCAGGTAGGGGATCCTGAAACCCTTGGCTTTGAAAAAAAATCTATCCTCAAGTTCTGACTTTGTGAAGCTTTTTCTGCCCCCCAAATTTCCCCTGTTCCAGAACCGGATCATCTCCTCAAAACGGAGATAGTAGTAAAGATCGTCTTTTGAAAAATAAATGAGAATGAAGGAGATGCCTCCCTGCTTCTCAAAATCACTCATGAAACTGACCTGATGCTCATGAATATTCGCAAGGGGAAAAGTATCCGCATGGCACTCTTTTGCATCGAAACACACAGGTATACCCTGCACTGCTCCAATGTAATCCACGGTACTTTTCTGTTCAAAATAAGCCAGTGTAATATGCCGACTCTCTTTGTCTATCTTCACGGGAGTAATTGGAGTGGGTACCTTCTGTATCAGTGCCAAATTCTCCTTGTGATATGCATCATTGGTAATATTTACAAATTCCTCCAGAGAAGAGCCTCTGAGGCCTCTAGAATTCCAAGTACTCAAAGAAGATTCTCCTACTTTAACAAAAATGATGCCAGAAGAACAATAACTCCGAGAATGATACGGTAGAAGCCAAAAATAGTAAAGTTGTGCTTCTTAACATATCCAACCAGAAATTTTATGGCAGCCATGGACACAGCAAAAGCCACAACCATGCTGATTATCAACGTTAGAATCTCTCCGAAGGAAAACGCAAGTCCGAGCTTAATAACCTTCAGAAGGCTTGCACCGAACATTACCGGGATGGCCAGATAGAAGGTGAATTCTGCAGCACAACTTCTAGAAACACCAATCAGTATTGCTCCGAGAATCGTTGCCCCGGACCTTGAAACACCGGGGAATATCGCTGCTATAACCTGAAATCCTCCGATTATAAGTGCTGTCCTCCAGCTGATATCTGATATCTTTGTTACTTCAGGAACATGCCCCTGGTTTCTGTTTTCCACAATAATAAAAAGAATTCCAACCACAATGAGAGCTATGGCAACGCTGATGTAGTTGTAGAAATGTTTTTCAAAAAAATCGTCCAGTGTAAGTCCTACTATTGCCGCAGGAAAACATGCAACAACTATTTTACACCAGAGAAGTACCTTGCTTCGGGAAAGCTTTATTCCTCCTGTCTTTACTGAACGCTTCAGAGGCCATAGCCGATTCCAATAAATGACAACCACCGCCAGAACTGCTCCCAGCTGAACAACCACCAGAAACATTTCCATAAAAGTCTCGGAAACATTAAGAGGCATTATCTTCTCAAGAAGAATCATATGTCCGGTACTGCTAACGGGAAGCCATTCTGTGATTCCCTCAACAATTCCGAATACTATTGCTTTGATAAAATCTAAAAAATTCATTTACTCTTCCTTTTGAATAATCAGATAAGTTGCTCGAGCCTCACAAAACTATCCGGCTTAGGGGCCACAAAGCTCTCTCCTGACAAATATGAGAAATAACCATCATTCTCAGGAAAAACCAGTTCTCTGGAATGGAGCATCAGACTATGGGTCTTTAAAATGCCGGAATACCTGTGATTTATTTCATTATCTCCGTACTTATTATCCCCAATGATCGGGTGTCCTTCAGCGGCAAGATGCGCTCTGATCTGATGAGGCTTGCCGGTGATTAATTCCACCTGAAGAAGAGTCAGCTCAGATCCAACCTTCAAAGGTTCATATTTAGTCTGAATGAACTCTGAACCGGGTATTTCATTCGTAGAGATACTGACTTTGTTGGTCTTCTCATCTTTGAACAGGTATCCATGTATCTCCCGTTTCTGCTGAACTCTTCCCTTAACAATACAATGATAGAACTTGTGAATACTTCGTTCTCTGAAGAGTTCGCTAAGGAATGCCAGCCCACGATTACTTTTACCTCCGGCAAGGGCACCGGTGGTATTCCGGTCCAGCCTGTGAACTACCGCTGGAGTAAAAGATCTGAGATCCACTTCCTTTAGCTCTCCTCGCTTAAGAAGATGGGAAACTATCAACTCGTTGGCAGAGATATCTCCGGGTTTTGCTTTCTGAGAGAGCATCCCCTGAGGCTTATTGATTATGATAATATCCTTATCTTCGTAGATCACGTTCAGATCATCTTTTACCAACGTTGATGCTTTAGTATTACCGGAGAACTTTTCAAAAGTCTCGTCTGTGAAGAAGATTTTTACGATATCCCCCTTCTCAATGTGTTCCTTGCCGGTAGCTTTGGAATTATTAAGGGTGATATTCTTCTTTCTCAGCATCTTGTAAATGAAACTGTCGGGAGCTTCCCTCAGGATCTTTTTCAAATACTTGTCAAACCGCTGGCCGCTCTCTCTATCGGTTATATTAAACTCTTTCATAACTTACAGTGTAATGCTCTCAAAAAGGCTTCTAAGACGGGATAGACCTGTCTCTCCGGGAGGCGTGAGATTTCCCGACATCTCCTTCACCCGCTCAAGATACTGTGTTTTATCGGAGAAAAGCTTCACCGAAAACTTGTGAAGACCTTCCGATTTCAGCATAGATTTAATATGCTTCTCGGCCTTCGAAATGTCCTCGGGTTTTCCGGAATATAAGCCACACATCGTGTTTTCAGACAACGCAAAAGCCGCTACCGGATAACTTCCCTCCTTAGCGGTAAAAACATAATCATATAGTACAGGAAGCACACCGGCACATTCTCTGATATCCTTCGCATCATTTATTGCAAGGGACTTATGAGGTACTGCGACAATGTAATTAACAAGACATCGGGCAGCAGGTAAAACTCCTACAATCGCAACGATAGTAACGGCGTTCTTCCTGGTGTGAAAAATGATCAATCCGCAGATAAAGATCGCCGCCACAATTCCAAAAGAGATCAGTACCTGAATGAGCAATACTTTCTTCTTGTAATCAAGATATCCGGTGTTACCGGAAGGAATTTTCTTCATTAAAAAAGATACCCCATTTCAACATATAAAATATAACACAAAACTTTTACTGTTACCAACAATTTGATCAAACAATCACAGTAGTTCTTTAAAACTGCTTACATAGTAGTCCGCTATCTTCCTCTTCTCAGAATCCACATATTCCGAGTACTCATCGTACACCGCACAGGTTTTAAGCCCCGCATCTCTCGCGGAAATAAGCCCCATAGGAAGATCTTCGAAAGCAAGACACTTGTCAGGAGCAATGTTAAGCTTTCTGACGGCAATGGTGTACACTTCCGGATCCGGCTTACCTTTTTTCACATCTTCGCTGGTACAGAGAACAGAAAAAAAACCATCTATCCCATGACCCTTTAGAGAAGCATCAATAAGCTCCCGGGCATTACTTGTTGCAATGGCAAGACGGATTCCTTTGTTTTTGAGCATTTGCATCAGTTCCACCGATCCCTCTTTTAGCTTAAGAGAATTGGAATATCTATCAATAGCCATTTCATTCCAGTCTGCCATTATTTCTTCTATAGTTTTATCAATATTAAAAAGCTTCTTAAAATATCTGGCCACGTCCGGATAGTGCATACCCTCTATCTGCTTCTGAAAATTCTCCGGAAGATCAACTCCCAGCATATTTGTATATTCCACATCGATTTCATGCCACATTCCCAGGGAATCGATAAGTGTTCCGTCAAAATCGAAAACCACTGCTTCGATACCCTCAAAAATCTCGTGCATTAGATTCCTCCTAACCATTCATTCTCCAACCAACAAGATACTTATTCTTCAGAGTGCCTTTTCCGGCTTTTCCAAAACCAAGGGGCTGATCTCCCACAAAAACCAATACCGTGCCATCTTTTACTCCATCCTTATCTCGGAGAGTAAGAGTTTCTCCTTTTAGATATCGGCAGAGCCTTTCATCTTCAAGATTAAGATGAAGCTCATTGTTAAACTCTCCCTTTTTTATTGTCATGGCTGCAGCTTGACTGGGTACAAAACGTCCCTTCTTGCAGTCTCCGAGATAAACACCGGAGCGGATAACTCTCAGGTGGTCAAGTTTCGGACAACCTTCAGGCAAAAGCACTGCCTTATCGTCAAAAAGCTTAACTCGGTCTTTTACAGATTTATAGTCTATCCCCATGGACTTCAGGAAATCTATACATTCTCCCGGAATCTTATCCTTTGATATGGCAAGCTCTACTTTGTTAGAGGAAGAAACCGCATCTTCAGCCTTTTGCAAAAGTGCAAGGTAGTGCCCTTCTCCTCTGATTTTATGAGGAAAAAGCCTTCTCGTCTTTGAAATCCCCTCAGCAGGGTTCTCCAAAAGGTCCGGGCGTCCCTTTTCAAAATAGCCGGGATCAATGGTGTCCACAACGGACATCTCCGGGTACTTTTTGAGAATATAGTCTACAGTCTCCTCATCCTCTTTTACCGAAAAAGTACAGGTGGAATACAGGAGCATTCCTCCGGGTCTCAGCATCTTTATACCACTTTCAAGAATTGAGCGCTGAATCGGTGCAAAATAATCCGGTCCGTGTTCAAGCCAGGCATCGATCATTTTGCTGTCCTTACGGAACATACCCTCTCCGGAGCAGGGAGCGTCAATTAGGATCTTATCAAAATAACCCCGGAATCTGTCTTCTAGATCATTTGGCTTTTCGCTCATAATGATGGCATTTTTGATTCCAAAAAGCTCGATATTCTTTAGCAGGGCTTTGCATCTCGAGAAACTGATATCGTTGGAAAAAAGGATACCGGTACCATCAAGTCTTGCGGCAAGCTCTGTGGATTTGCCCCCCGGTGCCGCACACATATCAAGAACCTTGTCCCCCTCCTCAATTGGCAGAAATTGAGCCGGAGTCATAGCGCTGGGCTCCTGAATATAGTACATTCCGGCATGGTAATATGGATGACGAGAGGGAACCATATTCTCATGGCAGTAGAATCCATTTCTGGTCCAGGGAATCTCTTCCAGCTTCCAACCGGTAAGCTTCTTAAACTCCTCCGGCGCTATCTTCAGGGTATTTACCCTAAGAGCCCTGATAGCATCTTTTGCAAAGCAGCTTTTGTACTCTTCAAAACCGACTTCTCCAAGAATGCGGATCATTTCTTTTTCAAACTTTTCGGGAAAATTCATATTCTTGCTCTCACAAAAAAGACTTCCGAATCATGTCGTAACAGATCCGGAAGTCTTGCTTTCATAATAGTTATTACTAATCGTCAATTCCTACAACGTCAAGATCATCAGATTCTACTGCAGGTGCTGTGATATCAGCATTATCTGCATTAAGCTCTCTTCTGTTACTCTTAACTACGTCATATGCATCACGGAGTGAATTGACAAGATTATCATACTTGGTTGTGTAATCCTCAAGGGTATCCGCAACAATGGTCTCCACATTAGCCAGAAGCTCATCACTGTAAGCCACCGCACCTGAACGCATCATATTCGCCTCAGCTGCTGCATTGTCAAGAATCTCCTGTGCCTGAGCAGTTGCCGCCTTAACGATCTCATCTGCCTGAGCATATGCCTGCTGCATAACTTCGTGTTCGCTTACCATCTCGTTTGTATGGATAGTAGCCTCCTCGATCATGGCGTCTGCCTTAGCCTGAGCATCTGCAAGGATCGCATCCTTATTTGCAATGATCTTCTGGTAGCGCTTGATCTCCTCAGGTGTCTTGAGGCGAAGCTCTCTCAGGTATTCATCCAATTCTTCTTTATTTACAATAATCTTAGTGCTAGAAAGTGGCTGATACTTACACTTATCGACAAACTCTTCAATTTCTTCAATTAACTGTTCAATTCTGCTGCTCATAGTAACATACTCCTTATCTTCGGAATTTTTCTTCCAGCATCTTGTTTACATTACAAGGAACCATCTGAGATACTTCATTGGAACCGTACCTGGCGAGTTCCTTAACAGTAGTAGAACTAAGATATGTATACTGAAGGCTTGTCGTAAAGAACAAGGTGTCTAAATCCGGATATAGCTTGTGGTTGACATGAGCCATCTCCAGTTCATACTCGAAATCAGTGATAGATCTGAGTCCTCTGACAATAAACTGTGCACCTTCCTGACGTGCGAAATCTACTGTCAGTCCGCTAAAAGATTTGACCTCAACACCTTCAATGTCTTTTACGACTACTTTAATCATATTAACACGTTCATCAACAGAAAACAATGGAGATTTTGAATTATTATTCATCACACCAATGACCAGTTTATCCACGACTTTGCGTGATCTCTTGATTATGTCCAGATGTCCTAAGGTTATAGGGTCAAAACTTCCGGGGTATACAGCGATCTTCTCCATTACTTCTTCCTCAAAAAAACATGTTTGTTAGTCTTATATATCTTGGTTCTTGTGATCTCAAAAGCCGAGCCTTTCGTCCAGGAAAAATCCGTCTCAAGAGCAGCTTCCACTACCACAAGACCTTCATCCGCAACGATCCGAGAAAAAGACGGGTGAAAAATCACTCTCTTTTCCAGATCACAATTGTAGGGCGGATCCATAAACACAAGATCAAATCTTCGGTTTTGTCTGCCCAATCGGTTCAGGGCTGAATTGAAATCATCTCCCAAAACCTCCGCCAAATGACTGACTCTGGCTGACTTTAAATTATCTCTTATAACCCCAAGAGCTTCCCGATCATTTTCAATCAGCACCGCTTCCTCTGCCCCGCGGCTCAAAGCTTCTATGGCAATAGCACCGCTTCCGCTGAATATGTCCAGAAATCGGCAATCATAGATCTCAGGAGCAAGAATATTGAAGATTGTCTCTTTTATTTTGTCAGTGGTGGGCCGGGTGTGCATCCCTTTAGGCGCCTTTAGCTTAAGGCCTCTTGCACTACCGGAAATAACTCTCATTGATCTGCCTCCAACTTTATCGGTTATATTATAGGGAGGGTACCTTCGTTAGTCAATAAGTCAGAACCTTTGTACTTATTATTGAACAAAATCCCATTCTCAATGGCGTAGTCTGCTGCTTCGCTGGCTTTTTTGAGGATTTCTGCGTCGGTGTAAATATCTCCAATGCTAAAACTCAGGATTCCACTCTGTCTCGTGCCAAAAAGCTCCCCAGGCCCCCTAAGCTTCAGATCTTCTTCAGCAATCTTAAATCCGTCATTTGAGTCGCAGAGCACTTTCAAACGTTTCCTGGTATTTTCATTCTTGGAACCACTGACGAAAATGCAATAAGACTGGGCTTTTCCTCTTCCCACTCGGCCTCTCAACTGGTGCAACGTAGAAAGGCCAAAACGCTCTGCATTTTCTATCATCATCACTGTCGCATTTGGTACATTGATTCCGACTTCAATAACTGTGGTAGAGACCAGAATATGGATACAGTTTTTTTTGAACTGTTCCATAGTATGATCTTTTTCTTCCTGACTCATTTCTCCATGGATAATTCCTATATTAATATCTTTAGGAAATATCCCTCTGAGTCTCTCGGCATAACTTATGACATCCTCACCATCCAGGTTTTCACTCTCCTCAATCAGAGGGCACACAATGTAGGCCTGATGCCCTTCTCTGATCTCATTCAAAATAAACCTGTAAGCGGTGTTTCTGTAGGAAGTATCTACTGCACAATTCTTTATAGGAAGTCTCTCAAGGGGCAGCCCCTTCATAAGTGAGATATCAAGATCTTTATACATAATAAGGGCCAAAGTACGAGGAATTGGGGTAGCGCTCATTACCAGAACATGTGGGTTAAGGCCTTTTAGCTGCAATTTTGCTCTCTGATTAACACCAAATCGGTGCTGTTCATCGGTAATGACAAGGGCAAGATTTCTAAACTCCACAGACTCTTGAATTAACGCATGTGTTCCAATTACAATATCTGCTTCCCCGGAACTTATTAACGCTTTCGCCTCCCGTTTTTGGGCAGCAGTCATGGATCCGTTCAACAAAACCGGCTTGAATTCAAGCCCAAGTTTCGTGAATTCGGCAAAAATGCTCTCGTAATGCTGCTTTGCCAGCACTTCTGTGGGAGCCATCATGGCGCTCTGGTATCCGTTTTCCGCGGCAAGAATCATTGTCGCGACGGCTATTACGGTTTTTCCGGAACCCACATCACCTTGGATCAATCGATTCATGGCAAAAGGACCGGTGAGATCATTCAATATCTCTCCCAAAGCACTCTTTTGCCCCTCCGTAAGTGAAAAAGGTAAAGTGCTAAGATAGAAGTTGAATTTTTCTCTGTTTTTAAAAGATAAATGATTGACCGGCCGATTCTTCCCTGCCTTTTCGGAGCGAATGCTGTAAAAGAAGTTAAAAAACTCTTCAAAAACAAGTCGCTCTCTGGCCTGTTCCAGTTCTTTCTCCCCCTTGGGAAAATGAATATTAATGATCGCTTCTTTGCGATCTTCAAGGTGATAACGATCTTTAATCTTCCCGGGAATGTAGTTTTCAAATGGAGTTATGTCCAGGCCCTCATCTTCAATAAGAGTTCTGACTGCCTTTTGAATTCCGGTATTTTTTAGTCCGTCTTTCAGTCTATAGACCGGCTGTAGGTCCTGTCTGAGAATCTCATATTTTTCCGGCTGATATACTTCCGGTTGCACTAGTTCAAAGGTTTTCCCTTTCCTTTTTACACGACCACGAAAAACGTAGGTTCTTCCCGGGAGAATAGTACTCTTCAAATACGGCATGTTGAACCAGATACAACTGATTTCTCCGGATTCATCCCTAACCACGGCTGTAGAAATCGAACGGCCCTTGAAGCGGCGTACTGAAATCTTGGACTTCAGGCTTCCCATTACAGAGAGAAAATACCCCTCCTGGGCATCTACTATCGGTTCCACTTTATTGTAGCGGATATAATCTCTGGGATAAAAGCTAAGTAAACTTCCGACATTTTCAACACCAAGAGACCTGAATTTTTCTGCGGTCTTAGGTCCGATTCCTTTTATTGTTGTGATGCTATCTGTTAACTGCATTCCATCTCCTTAACCGGACTTTGCCTCCTCGCTTCTACAACAAAAAGGGCTATCGCCAAGCGATAGCCCAGTAGTCCTATTCAACTGAAATAAGATATCTGTACACAGGCTGGCCTCCGTTGTGGCATTCCACGTCACAGTCTGAATAGATCTCTGAAAGCTCTGACACAAGGGCTTCGGCGGTAGTCTCATCTGTGTCCGCTCCGAAGTATACACTGATCAGTGCACTTTCCTCATCAGTGATGAGTGATACAAGCTCTTTGGCAACTGCCTCGGGGTCATCTCCTACATTTCTGATCTTGCTGTCATCGATACCCATGAAATCTCCCTCATGTATATCGATTCCGTCAATGGAAGTGTCTCTTACTGAGTAGGTAACCTGTCCGGTCTTCACGAGAGAGAGTGCTTCAAGCATTGCCTCTTCATTCTCCTCAGGAGAAAGGTCAGGAATGAAATTGATCAGAGCAGAAATTCCCTGAGGAATAGTCTTTGTGGGGATAACGATAATATCCTTATCCTTAGTAAGATCTCTTGCCTGATTAGCTGCCAGCACAATATTCTTGTTGTTGGGTAGAATGAAAATGTGCTTTGCGTTCACCTCATCAATGGCCTGCATAAAATCATCGGTGCTGGGGTTCATTGTCTGTCCCCCGGTAACTACATAGTCAACACCAAGCTCAGAGAAGATTCCGTTGAGTCCTTCTCCGATGGAAACTGCAATAAATCCGGTCTCCTTAAGTTCCACCGGTCTTTTCTTAGAAGGCTTCTTCTTATCTTTGATTGTCTTGATAAGAGCGCTTTCTGATACAGTCTCCACATGAGCTTTCACCAAAGTACCGTATTTGATTGCTTCCTCAATGGCAAGTCCGGGATCGTTGGTGTTCAGATGGATCTTAATGGCCTCGTCAGTCGGCTTGATCACAACGGAATCACCAATATTTCTGAAAAAGTCTTTGAGTTCCCCTTCCCTTGATTCATCATAGAGATCTCCGGGAATTATGACTATTTCGCAGGAATAGAGATATTTAACCTCCGGCTCTCTCTTCTCCTCCACAGGCTCATACTCTACTTCCTTACCAAGGAATGCATCAAAAGCTCCCTGCATCATCTCGATAAGACCTTGTCCGCCGGAATCCACTACTCCTGCTTCCTTAAGAACCGGCAGCAGATCAGGCGTACGGCTCAGTGAAGCCCGTCCTTCCTCAAGAACACCGGAAAAGAATTCTTCAAGGTCAGAAACCTTAAGAGCTATCTCTGCTGCCTTCTCAGCCATCTCTCTTGCCACGGTTAAGATAGTACCCTCTTTAGGTTTCATAACAGCTTTGTAAGCAGTTTTCTGAGCTTTGTCAAAAGCCTGAACAAAGGCATCAATGTCGATTTCCTCAAGTCCTTTTACTGCCTTTGTGAATCCTCTTAAAAGCTGAGATAATATAACACCGGAGTTACCTCTGGCTCCCCTTAAGGATCCGGAAGAGATGGCTTTACACAGGTCCGCCATCTTGGGATTCTCCAGTTTTCTCACCTCATCAGCTGCAGAGATGATGGTAAGACACATGTTTGTACCGGTATCTCCGTCGGGTACCGGAAAAACATTCAATTCATTAATAAATTCCTTCTTAGCTTCAACACTCTTTGCACCCACCAGGATCATCTTAGCAAGCATTGAAGCATTAACTGTATTTGCCACTGTTGTAAAGCCTCCTTGTTAATCGATGGAACGCACGCCTTCTACGTAAACGTTCACTTTGCCAACCTCCATATCACAGAATTCCCGGATACTATACTTGACATTGTTGATCAGGTTGTCGGCTACTGCAGCAATATTTACACCATAAGCCACGATCACGTGAAAATTGATAATCAGTTTATTGTCATTACTGATCTGTACTTCTATGCCATTAGTCAGCTTATCCTTGCGAAGGAGACGAACGATACCCTCCCGGACATTCACTGATGCCATTCCGACAATACCAAAGCTCTCAATTGCAATAGCTCCGGCATACTGAGCGATGACACTCTTATCAATGCTGACTGCACCAAAGTTTGTATCTTTTTTTCCTTTCATATTGATTCCTCCATCAATTCTTTGTCTTATTTGTAACAAAGCATTAACATTATACTATCATTTAACTCTTCTTACAAGAAGCCTTAATTTCTGCCTGACCTAAGGCTTAAAGTCAGTGTTAGTCCAGTACTTTACTGTGTCAGAATAATCCCACCATTCTCCATGATATCCGGTGAAACCGTGCTTATACATAAGGCGTTGCAGAAGGAGCGCATTTTCTGCAGCAGCCGAGTCCACATCAGAATAGTTTCTGTCCGCCTTTGCAGAGAAATCGTCAAACCCTGTAGGCATAAGCACTTCTGTACCATCCTCATATACTAATGTTATATCAATAGTGTCTCCTCTTGTGTGAGAAGTGATCCCTCCATTTGGATCAGCCACATAGGCAGGGTTAGGACAGGCGTTCCATAGAGCCCATTGTCCGCTTTGTGGGCGATAGGCATCCCAGATTTTGAGCCCCATGCCCAGTTCCTCCAATTCTTCCTGGACATTTTTAAGCTTCATAACGGTTCCGTATCTTAGATAAGCCTCATCAAAATCATAGATGATTTTCCCGGTGAAATTGTCGGTGGTTGCATACTTCAGTTCTACTTTGATCCTGGGAATATAATCCCTGACCCGTACGAAAGTATCGTCCGGGACAACCGGCTCCGTAGTTGCGTTTGTCTTAATCCTCTCCATTGCTCTAATCTTCAACTGCAGTATCTGTCGGCAGTTTTCCAAAGTGGCGTATACTCTGCTTACTTTCAAATCTGAGACTTCTATTTCTTTTAATACGGAGAAAAAGCTCTGCTTTTCCTTTTCGACTTTAGTGTAAGAGCAGGCAAAAAGAAACATTACTGCTAATAAGGCAATCGCCGTAAGTATTAGCCTTTTCACAATCTTATTTGTAAGGAATGATTTCGGTAATTGCAGTATCTTCATATTTGCTTCCAGGGTAAACCGATTTAATGATCACCGTTAATGTATTTGTTTTGCAGACTTTAGCAAAGTCACATCTCTGGTCAGTCATACTGTCAGTTAATGTAAAACTGAACTCGCTTCCGTCGGACAAAAGCACCGTGATATCCTTGGGTCTGGAATTCTTATTGAACAGATCACCGGATGCCTGAAGTCCGGGTTTGATATTGAAACCTGACAACTCCACCATTGAATCAAATTCAATGACAATGTACTCACCGATACCCTGTCCTTTTGCATCTTCCACCCAATTTGTATTATTGTTCTTATCTATCACATTATTAGGAACGTGATCTATTCCATACTGAGGTTCTGAAAGCCAGGATGTGGCTGATACGCCGGAAATTCTCATATAGGGATCCGTTAACGAAGATCCGGAAGAACCGGGCTCGCCTTTTGAACTATTTGAGGAACTCAGAAGTTCATAATTATTCCTGTCTACACTTACAGTTCCTCCTTCTTCAAATTCGATAATTATCTCATCTTTATCAAGCTCTATGGAAATGGGCCAATAGAGCTCTTCGTCAAAGACCTCCTGCCGGAAAACCGTCTCCCCATCTTTTCTCGAAACTACAAAAAGATCGGGTCCAAAATATCCACTTAAGTAAATCAGATCATCATCGTAGGCAAGGGCAGAAAAGCTTCCTCCAAACTCAACATTAGTCCATTCATTTTTACCATCGGAGATGCGGATGCATATCAGTGTACCGTCCTCAGTATAGTAATAATCACCATCTATGATTCCTACCTCGGAGACCATCTGGAGCTGAGCTGCTTCCACATGAGCAGTCTCGATTTCCCAAACTTTATCACCATCCTCGGATACACCGGTAATAACTGCATACTCTTTGTTATCTTTGATCTGATAATCAAAAATTACATCACAGGCTTCTTCATCTGAAGTATCTTCTTTATCTTTTGCAGTCTTTCTCTCCGAAACCTCTATCTTGCTCCTGCCGGACTCACTACTATCCTTCCCAAGAAATATAAAGGCTGCAACTCCCAAAACTACAAGAAGAACTATAACGCCTGCAATGATACCTATAATAAGGCCCTTGGATTTTGGACTTTTATTGTTATTCGAAACACCGGATCTATTCGATGTTGGTTGATCTGAAGGTCTGTTAATTTTGTTATTATCCTGTTTTTTTCCGCACTTTTTACAAAAAAGATCTCTGTCCCCCATGGGGTTTCCACAATACTTGCAATATTTCATAAAAGCTCCTCAAAAACTCTGAGATTGGTTACAATTGAATTATATTACTCAGTATTTGCTAAATAAAGCACATTTTTTCAGAATTATCTCTTGTCAAAGGACTGTTCATTTGTTATAATTTCATCGTTTGAATCTGGATGAGCATGTCAGCTCAAGTGAAAGGTGGTGTTTCGAAGTGGCCAGATGTGAAATTTGTGATAAGGGCGCTCATTTTGGTATGAATGTCAGCCATTCTCATAGAAGATCTCCCAGAATGTGGAAATCAAACGTTAAGTCAGTTTTCGTAAAGACTGAAGGCGGTCGTAAGAAGATGTATGTTTGCACTTCTTGTCTCCGTGCAGGTAAAGTAGAGAGAGCTTAATCTTTCTTTTGACCAGATTTAAGATTTATTCGAATAAGAACAAAAGGACATGAGTTATCATGTCCTTTTGTTTTTAGTACAAACAGATACCCGGCCGATATGGCCGGGTATAATACATTAAACCATCTTTTCGGGCTGCAACGCCTTATCAAACTCTTCTTCTGTCATAAATCCAAGTTCGGTGCAGGCCTCCCTTAGCGAAATATTCTCCGCAAAAGCCTTCTTCGCTGTCTTTGCTGCATTCTCATAACCAATGTAAGGGTTAAGCCCTGTTACAAGCATAAGTGAGCGGTTAAGATTCTCCTGCATTTTGTCCCTGTTGGCCCTGATTCCGGTGAAGCAGTTTGCATTGAAGGAATCCATTCCCTCAGCCAAAAGCTTAGCCGACTGCAGGAAGTTATATGCGATGACAGGCATGAATACGTTAAGTTCGAAATTACCTTGAGATGAAGCAAATCCGATTGCTGCATCGTTACCCATTACCTGTACTGCCACCATGGTAAGTGCCTCACACTGAGTAGGATTTACTTTACCCGGCATTATGGAGCTTCCCGGCTCATTTTCCGGGATGTATATCTCACCTAGACCGAGACGAGGACCGCTGGCTAGCCACCTCACGTCATTTGCAATCTTCATAAGGTCCCCGGCAAGGGCTTTTAAAGCTCCGTGAGCAAAAACCACACCATCTTTCGCTGAAAGAGAGTGGAACTTATTCTCTTCGGTTACGAAATTTTTATCTGTAAGTTCTGAGATAGCTTGTGCTGATGCTTCACCAAACCCTTCAGGTGCATTGAGGCCGGTACCCACTGCAGTTCCTCCAAGGGCAAGCTCTTTGAGAGAAGGAAGAGATGCATTAAGATACTCTTTGGATTTTTCAAGGCAAGCTCTCCAACCGCTGATTTCCTGTGAAAAAGAAACCGGAACCGCATCCTGCAGATGAGTTCTTCCACATTTGATAACTCCCTCGTTCTCCTTTTCCAATCGCTCACAGGTCTGTATCATCCTGTCGATCGCAGGAATCACCTTATCTTCAATAGCCGATGCACAGGCAATGTGAAGTGCTGTGGGATATGTATCATTAGAGCTCTGGGACATGTTCACAGTGTCATTGGGATGCAGAAGCTTATTCCCTGCGATTTCATTGCCTCTGTTAGCGATCACCTCGTTGAGGTTCATGTTTGACTGAGTGCCGCTTCCGGTCTGCCAAACAACAAGGGGGAAGTTACCCTCCAGTTTTCCTTCAAGGATCTCATCACACACTTTGCCTATGAGATCCGCCTTCTCATTACTGAGCTTACCAAGGCGGCTATTAGCCATTGCCGCACCCTTTTTTAGTATAGCAAAAGCATCAATGATCTCCGAAGGCATTTTTTCCGTTCCGATCTTGAAATTCTGAAAGCTTCTCTGGGTCTGGGCTCCCCAGTATTTGTCAGCGGGAACCTGAACTTCACCCATGGAATCGTGTTCAATACGATAATTCATGAAAACCTCCTTTAAAGGCACTTAGCATAATTTGTCGATTGCAATTTGAAGAGCTTTTTGTACTGTCTGCTCTCTCACTTCCCGGCGATCCCCGGAAAAAATAAATCTGAAAGCCTCGGCTTTCTTACATGTTGCCACTCCTATGTAGACAAGTCCGACCGGTTTGAGTGGTGTGCCACCTCCGGGTCCTGCAATACCGGTAGCCGAGATCGCAATGTCAGCACCCGAGACCTCCCTTGCACCTTTTGCCATCAATACTGCTGTCTCCTCGCTAACCGCGCCGTGAGTCAAAAGAACGTTCTCACTCACACCTATAAGCCGGATTTTTGCTTCATTTGAGTATGTTACAAAACCATAGCCAAACACCTCTGAAGCTCCCGGTATATTAACCAGGGTCTCACTGATCATTCCCCCGGTACAGCTCTCAGCAAAAGAGATCGTCTTGCCCTGTGCTAAAAGGTTTTCCACAAGAACCTGTGCAACTGTATTCACAATTACATTCCTCCGCTTGTGATGACTTCAAGGTTTTTAGCAATGTAGTCCACAAGAGAAACAATGGTGAGAATGAGGGCCAGGATCATAACGATATTGTTGATAACTTCGAAAGGGCCTCCAAGATTAAGAATAAGCAAAATGATCATGACCATCTGGGATACTGTCTTAAATTTTCCCCAGTAGCTGGCAGCAATAACGATGCCAGCATCGGATGCCACAAGGCGGAATCCGCTAATGATAAACTCTCTGGCAATGATTATGATCACAAACCAAGCCTTAAGCTGACCCAGGCTCTGAAGACAGATCATAGCGGAACAGACAAGAAGCTTATCGGCCAGTGGATCCATGAATTTTCCAAAATTAGTAACCAGGTTGTTTCGTCTGGCAATCTGTCCATCAAGAAAATCTGTGAGGCTTGCAACGATAAATATGGCAAGAGCTATATATCTTCCCACGTTGGAATTCATAGGCCAAAGCATAAAAAGAACAAATACCGGCACAAGGATCACTCTGAGGAGAGTAAGCTTGTTGGGAAGGTTGATCTGAGACAGAAAACCTTTGGATGAACCCTGTATTCTTTTGCTTCTCTGATAACCGGAACGACGTAAATTACTCATCAATCATTACTCCTTTCAAGTCATACTCAGAACTGTCAGTAATCTCCACTTTTACAAACTCCCCGCTCATGAGCTCTCTCATGGCATGGAAAAAAACATACCCGTCCACGTCGGCAGCATCTCTATATGTCCTTCCTACATAGACACCTTCCTCCGGGAGTTCACCTTCCACAATGACTTCCATGATCTTATCGATATACTCCTGGGATTTATCTGCAGAGATCTGCTGCTGCAAAAGCATCAGCTCGTCTCTTCTTTCCTCCTTAAGGCTCTCTTCAATCTGATCTTCCATCTGCTCAGCCAAAGTCCCTTCCTCCGGTGAGTAGGTGAATACTCCGAGTCGGTCAAATTCTACTTCATTGACAAAGTTGTAAAGTTCCTCATGTGCCTCTTGGCTCTCACCCGGAAATCCACTGATAAGGGTAGTTCTAAGTGCAATGTCAGGAATCTCTTCACGGAGTTTATTAATGGTATCAAGAAGTTCAGCCTTTCTTGTTCTTCGTCCCATTCTTTTCAGCACATCGTCGTTGCAGTGCTGAATGGGAATGTCAAGGTAATGGCAGACCTTGGGTTCTTCCTTGATGGTCTGAATAAGCTCATCGGTAATTTCCTCAGGATAACAGTACATAATTCTGATCCAATGGATTCCATCAACCCGGCATAGTTTTTTCAACAATTCCGGAAGACTCTTTCTGCCGTATAGATCTATTCCGTAAAGCGTAGTCTCCTGGGCAACCAGCACAAGCTCTTTTACACCCCTTGAAGCCAGTCTCTCGGCTTCACGCACCAGATCCTCTATGGGAAAACTTCGATAGCTTCCTCTAACCTTTGGTATTATGCAGTAAGTGCAATTCTTATTGCAGCCCTCTGCTATCTTGAGAAAAGCATAGTGACCAGTAGTAAGAAGAATTCTATCCCTTTCGGGCAAATAGCCTGAACCATCTTCTAATCTGTCTCTTCCAAGGATTCGATCCACTGTCTGAAGAATCCGGTCGTAAGACTCAGTTCCAAGAACTGCGTCCACTTCAGGAATCTGTTCCCGGATCTCCTTCTCATATCTTTTGCCGAGACATCCGGTGACGACAAGCGCTTTAAGCCTTCCTTCCACCTTTAACTGTCCCATCTCTATAATGGTATTTATGCTCTCCTCCTTGGCATCTGAAATGAAGCAGCAGGAATTGACGATAATTACATCCGCTTCCTCCTCCAGATCGGTCATCTCATACCCGCCTTTAACGAGGCTTGAGAGCATCTCTTCTGAGTCCACGAGGTTTTTGTCGCAGCCCAGAGAAATCATTAATACTTTGTCCATTTTTACCTCATGCATGACAAAAGAGTTTGCAGGGCAAACTCTTCTTGTTACTATTCAGCAGCGATCTCCTCAGATGCATCATCAGATGTTTCTTCTGGCTCCTCAGAAACCGAAGTCTCATCCTCTTCAGAACCTGCATCAAGAATCCTGATCTTACCTGTATACAGCTCCTCAACCGCGATGGACAGGGGCTTGTTATCCTTTCCGTCCTCTGTAAGGGGTTCTGCTCCGGCAATAATCTGACGGGCTCTCTTAGCCGTAGCCATAACAATAGAGTAGCGGCTGTTTACTACGAGAGATTCTCCCTCCTCAACGTTCTTGTTTACTTCTTCCATAAGGTCTGTGTATGACGGATGCAGCATTTTATCATTCTCCCTTCCAATATTCACGTAATTCTGACTGTATCTTCTTGATATATGTAAGCTGTCTGGAAACCTTGTTCTTCTGAAGTTCGATCATGTTGTTGATCTCTTCAACACATCTATTCAGATTGTCATTAACAACGATGTAGTCGTAGTTCTCGATTCCTTCTGATTCCTCAATAGCTCTTCTCATTCTGGATCTGATCACCTCGGGAGTCTCTGTTCCTCGGCTCAAAAGGCGATTGTGAAGTTCTTTCGCACTCGGAGGTGCCACGAATATCAGAAGTGATTCCGGGTGCTTCTTCTTTATCTTGCCTGCACCTTGAATCTCGATCTCCAAAATAACATTATTGCCGGCTTCCAGCTCATTCTCAACATAATCTCTGGGTGTGCCGTAGTAATTATCAACATACTTGGCATACTCAATGAGTTTATCACAGGCAATCATATCGTCAAACTCATCATGACTGATGAAAAAATAGTCTCTTCCGTCTTCCTCACCATCTCTGGGTTTTCTGGTGGTTGCTGAAACAGAAAGCTTATAGTTATCATATCTGTTCAACAGCTCGTGAACGATGGTTCCCTTGCCCACCCCGGAAAAACCGGAAATTACAACTAATGTCCCCTTACTCATTTTCCCTCCGGTTATTCTATATTCTGGATCTGTTCCCGGATCTTCTCAATCTCGGTCTTGAGTCCGATTCCGCATTCTGAAATCGCATAGTCATTCGCCTTTGAGAGAATAGTGTTAGACTCACGGTTCATCTCCTGGGCGATAAAATCAAGCTTGCGGCCGATACCCTCTTTATTGCCGGCTACAAGTGTATCTCTCATGGTCTTAACATGACTCTTAAGTCTTACAATCTCCTCATCGGTACACACCTTGTCAGCGTAAATCACCATCTCTGCCGCAATCCTTCCGGGATCGATGGAGGTGTCTGCCATTACATCCTGCAATTTGCTCTCCAGACGCTCTCTGTACTCTTTCATTATTTCAGGCGAACGCACTTCAATATCGGATACGATCTCAAGAACATTGTCAAGCTTCTCCACCAGGTCATCTCTCAGGTGTTCGCCTTCTACCCTTCTGGATTCAACGAACTTGTCACAGGCCGCATCCACTGCTGAGAGAACCATGCTGAGAAGCTCTTCCTGATCCTCTGTCTTCTCTTCCAGGGAGAGAACTCCCGGCATCCTGGCCAGAGTAGAGAGGTGAGGAGTTTCCTGTAAATTAAATACCTCATTCATACGATTGAAATACTCAACATACTCACCTGCAATTTCCTCATTATAAATAAGATGGGATTTACCGGTAGTGTGTTCTTCATAATTGACATACACATCCACCTTACCTCTGGACGCATACTTCTTGATCTGATTTCTCACTGCTGCATCAAAAGGATTGAACTGACGCGGCATTCTGATATTTGTGTCAAGATATCTGTGATTAACCGATTTGATCTCCACGGTGATCTTACACATTTCATTCTCGATCTCACCGTGACCATAACCAGTCATACTTCGAATCATTCTGGGCCTCCATAACATTTGATCTACCCTGCGGAATTTCTTTCGACAGTTAGAGTTATTATAGAACATTTTGCTCCTTTTTCCAATACTTTTCACTTCATATGTGATACAATTGGTGAGAACATCAGAAACGGGAGGTCGTGTTTTGGCTTTTGACGGAATCACAGTCAGTGCTTTGACCAGGGAACTTTCAAGTGCGCTGACTAATGGAAAAATATCAAAAATCACTCAACCGGAGAAGGATGAACTAATTCTGACCATTCGTTGCGGCGGAAACAACTATAAGCTTCTGCTTTCCGCAGATGCATCCTTACCGCTGGCATATCTGAATGCACCTTCTAAGGTGTCACCCATCACGGCTCCGAATTTTTGTATGCTTCTCCGTAAGTATATTGCCAATGGCAAAATATTAAGAGTCTATCAGCCCGGACTTGAGCGATCGATTCATTTTGAAATCGAGCATTTTAATGAGATGAAAGATATTGTTAGAAAGACCCTGATTCTTGAGCTCATGGGTAAGCACAGCAATATCATTTTTGTGAATGAGGACGGTATTATATTAGACAGTATCAAACACATACCTTCATCTATCAGTTCGGTAAGGGAAGTCCTGCCGGGCAGAGAATACTTTCTTCCGGACACTCAGAACAAAATATCTCCTATTAATCTTGGCTTCGATGAATTCCGAGCTGCCCTTGTCACTATGCCGGGAGCCATAAGCAAAGCATTGTATCAGAAATTTACCGGTCTTTCTCCTATTGTTGGAGAAGAAATCGTGTACAACGCAAAGCTCAGTCCTCAAAAGTCTCCTGACTCCCTTAGTTATGAAGAATGGTCAGACCTGTATTCTGCTTTCAGAAATATCATGAGCGCCGTTGAAGGTGGCGATTTTACTCTCCAAATTTATTACGAAGGTGGAGTCCCCAGAGATTTTTCCTGTATTCCACTTGAGGTATATAGCGCAAATGAGTGCAAAAGCTATGATTCTGCCTCCGCTATGCTCAAAGAATACTATGAGCAAAAGGAAGTTATCACCAGAATCCGACAGAAGTCCTCGGATCTGCGACGAATCGTTTCAACTGCTATTGAAAGAAATGTGAAGAAGCTCAATATTCAGACTTCTCAGCTTAAGAGCACTTCCAAAAGAGAAACCTATAAGATCTACGGAGAACTTCTCAGCGCATACTCATATCAGATTGAGCCCAGAAGCCGCTCCTGTGAAGTTCTGAACTATTATAATAACGAAATGATCACTATTCCATTGGATGATACCCTTACTCCGATTGAAAATGCAAATCATTACTTCGATAGATATAATAAACTCAAAAGGACTTTTGAAGCAGTAACTTTCCAACTCAAAGAAACTGAAGCGGAGCTCAACTACCTGCGGTCTGTAGCCTGTTCCATAGATATTGCAAGGGAAGAGTCCGACCTCACAGAGATACGACAGGAACTCCGCCGGGCAGGGGTTATCCGTTCCGGCAGCAACGACAGGAAGGTCTCCCAAAAAAGCAGACCTCTCCATTATATTTCATCCGATGGATTTGACATTTTTGTTGGCAAAAACAACCTTCAGAACGAAGAGCTCTCCTTTAAGGTTGCTTCCGGCAATGACTGGTGGTTTCATGCAAAGCAGATGCCCGGATCCCATGTCATTGTAAAGGTCGGAAACAAAGAACTCCCGGACAGAACTTTTGAGGAAGCAGCAAGACTTGCAGCCTTTTATTCTTACGGAAAAAACTCCGAGAAGGTCGAGATAGATTACCTTCAGCGAAAACACCTCAAAAAACCAAATGGCTCAAAACCCGGTTTTGTGATCTATCACACAAACTACTCCATGCTTGTGCCCACGGATATAACAAAAATACAGCAGGCCTGAAAGCCTGCTGTATTCTAGTTTGAGCTCTTATAGTTTCCCAGAATTTTGAGATTTCTCGCCTCTTCTCTCAGACCTCTGATTGCATTCTTAACCGCGGGATCCGCAAGGTTTCCCTCAATATCCACGAAGAATTTGTATTCCCAGGATCGGTCTTCCACAGGTCTGGACTCGATCTTAGTCATATTGATCTCATTGTAAATAAAATGAGAAAGCATCCTATAGAGAGATCCGCTGTAATGAGGAAGTTCGAAACAAAGTGTGATCTTGTCCGCATCCTTGGTGAACACCTTCTGGTTTGTTACAATAATGAACCGAGTAGCATTCATCTCACTCATGTTAATGCCTTCGGCAAGGGGAACTAATCCATATAGCTCTCCGGCCGCCGAACTTGCGATCGCTGCCTGTTCCGGATCCTTGTCCTTCATGATCTTCTCTGCAGCAATGGCAGTATTGGTGGTTGTGATCTGTTCCATATAAGGATGTTCTTCAAGAAACCGCTGGGACTGCATCAGAGCCTGAGGGTGGGAATAAACTCTCTTAATACTAGCAATATCAGCCCCGGGTACAGAGAACAGAGAATGCTTGATTGTAATAAGCTGTTCTGCAACAATATAATTCTCAAACTCGTCCAGGAGGCTGTAGACCTGATCTACAGCTCCGGCAGTAGAATTATCAATTGGAAGCACAGCGTAATCAGCGCTGCCGTCTTCAATTGCTTCCATACATTCTCTCCAGGTAGAGAGATGCATCAATCTTACATCATTACCAAAATAACTCTTTGTAGCCAGTTCCGCATAGGCTCCTTTTGTTCCCTGATAGACAACAGTTATATTTTCTTTATCCACACCGTCAATAGCAATAAAAGGAAGTCTTCCACCTCTTCCGTCTCTAGTGAGAAGCTTATACTGAAGCTTGCGGCTCATGGACATGATCTGCTCAAAGATTTCCTTAAGTCCGGCACGGTTAAAATCATTGCTGGCCATAGAAGCAATTTTCTGAAGTTTCTCCTTCTCTCTGACTTTATCAAAAACCCTCTTACCGCTCTCCATCTTATAGGCAGCAACGTCCTCAGCAATCTTCATGCGCTTCTCGAAGAGTTCCACTATCTGACCATCTATTTCATCTATTTCTTTTCGTAATTCCAGTAGATCCATATGTCTTCCCTTTCTATTTCAAATCAATGTAATAATACTTTATTTAGGAAAGCTTTTCAATGTACAAAATTTCTTTTATATGAGCAGAAATTGAATTAAAAAAGGCTTGCACAAGACTCGAGATTATAATAAACTAATTGACGATAAATTGAGTTAAGGAGGTTAACATCATGAAACATTTAATGAGTCCCCTGGACCTTTCATTAGAAGAGTTGGATCAGCTTCTTGATCTTGCTGGTGATATTGAAAAAAACCCCACTAAATACGCCCACGCATGTGAAGGAAAGAAATTAGCTACTTTGTTCTATGAGCCCAGTACCCGTACCCGCCTCAGCCATGAAGCTGCAATGTTGAATTTAGGTGGTTCGATCATGGGCTTTTCTTCTGCAAATTCATCCTCTGCCGCAAAAGGAGAAACTGTTTCAGACACAGTTCAGACTGTTGGATGCTATGCAGACATCATTGCAATGAGACATCCCAAGGAAGGTGCTCCTATGGTTGCCGCAAAGCGTTCACCAATTCCTATCATCAATGCAGGTGACGGCGGACATCACCACCCTACACAGACCCTTACCGATCTGCTTACAATCAGATCCTTAAAGGGCAGACTTGACAATCTTACCATTGGACTTTGCGGAGACCTTAAATTCGGAAGAACAGTTCACTCTCTCATTCAGGCCATGTCCAGATACGAGAATGTAAACTTTATCCTTATCTCTCCCGAAGAGCTGAGATTACCCAGCTTTATACGTGTAGATGTTCTTGAGAAGAACAATATCCCTTATAAGGAGGTTGTTACTCTTGAGGATGCAATGGCAGAACTTGATATTCTTTACATGACAAGAGTTCAGAAAGAGAGATTCTTCAACGAAGAGGATTACATCCGCATGAAGGATTTCTACATTCTTGATAATGCCAAGATGGAACTTGCCAAGGAAGATATGTTTGTACTTCACCCTCTGCCTCGTGTAAACGAGATCGCAGTTGAAGTTGACGACGATCCCCGCGCAGCTTATTTCCGCCAGGTTCAGTATGGTGTATATGTAAGAATGGCACTGATTCTCACATTACTTGACATTCATGTAGCGTAAGGAGGTAATGAAATGCTTACAGTAGGATCTATCCACGAAGGATTTGTTCTTGACCATATTAAAGCAGGCAAAGCTATGGAAGTATATCGTTATCTTCATCTCGATAAGAACGAAGCTACCGTAGCTATCATCAAGAACGCTCAGAGCAACAAAATGGGACGTAAGGACATCATCAAAGTAGAGTGTCCCATAGACAATTTTAATCTTGATATCCTTGGCTTCATCGACAAAAACATCACCATCAACGTGATCAAAGATGATGTGATCGTTGAGAAGAGAAGTTCAGTGACACCTAAGATCATCAAGAATGTTATCAAGTGCAAGAATCCTCGATGCATCACTTCCATCGAAGATCAGCTTGATCACGTATTTTTCCTCAGCGATCCCGAGAAGGGAATCTACCGCTGCACATATTGCGAACAGGCATTTAAGGGACTCAATTAACCTCATAAATAATACAGGCTGTATACCAATTATTGGTATACAGCCTTTTTTGTAGAAGCAACGTGCCAAAGTTTAGGTGAGCCCGGAACTATCGGCATTTTTCTATTATCTATAATAAACTCAAGCAGGACTATAAGCCGGGTTATGTCGCGTGTGATCATCTATCTAGGATGTATATTACTACACACCTCAAGCGACCCACCTGAAACACAACGGGCAATTGTATTGTTTCTATTCGGTCTTGCTTCGGATGGGGTTTACATGGCACGACCTGTTACCAGATCGTCGGTAGTCTCTTACACTGCCTTTCCACCCTTACGTGCCTCGAGAAGGCAGCACAGTAACTGCAAAGCAATTCCTGCTACTCTAACTCCTCAAAGCAAACGCGGTATATTTCTGTTGCACTTTCCTTAGGGTTTCCCCCACCGGACGTTATCCGGCATCCCGCCCTGTGAAGCCCGGACTTTCCTCTCCTGCAGCCTTTCGGCTATCGCAGCAGCGATCACACATCCTGCTCGAGTTTATTTCCGTCTGCAGCGCTTGTGGCCAGCTTGTCACAGCGCTCATTCTCCGGGTGGCCGTTATGACCTTTTACCCAGATATAAGATACCTCATGGCCTTTCTGAGCCGCAAGGAGTCTTTTCCATAAATCAATGTTTTTTACTTCGTTTTTTTTGCCTTGTCTGAAATTGCATTTCAGCCAGCCATCGATCCAATGTTGGTTAAAAGCATTCACAAGGTATTGAGAATCAGAATAGAGGGTAACCTTGCAGGGTTTGTTCAAGGCTTCAAGCCCGGCAATTGCCGCCATAAGCTCCATTCGGTTATTGGTGGTTTTTACGTATCCTTTGGAGAGTTCCCTCTCATGTTTGATGCCGTTGCGATCCATAAACACCAGAATAGTACCATATCCTCCGGGTCCGTCGGGATTCCCCCGGGCAGAACCGTCAGTGTAGATCGTTACTTCCGGCTTACTCTCCCATGTATTGAATGCTGATTCCATTAACTTTTCCTGTTTCCTTATCTATAGATAACGATACAAATTTGAAAGTATCTTCCTCATCCGTGTACCAGATCAGAGTATCACAAGTCTTTCCCTCCTGTATCAGAGTTGGTACACCGTATTTCTCCATAGCCTTTTCTCTTGAAGATCCGATAGTAATCTTGGCAGGTAGGATAAGATTGATTCCTTCCTCGTATGAATAGCTATCCACGCTAATATTTACCACCAGACACTCAGACAGCTGAACCGCTTCATCCCCGGGATTAAACACCGTGATACTTATGCTGTCGTAAAGATTATTGTTTGTTCCGAGATATACCCTTTTGGACTCATGAGGCTTTATCTCATCTGAAGCTGAGAATTGTGTTTCATCCAGCTTAAGTCCGGATTTCTCGATATCTGAAAAATTGCAGGGCAAAGTGAAAACTTCTTCCTGAAGCTTAAAATTGAAGGAGTCCCACTCACTTCCAAGACTCTTGCTTTGTTTAGCGGGTTTTAGTACAAACTTAACTACCTTCTCTTCTTCCCATACCAACTTCTCCTGGAAGTAATCACCATGGTCCTCAAAGAAAAGATCGTATAGTTCGGTCTTTCCTTTTGATGCGAAGTTTCGAACCTCTTCAGGGACTTTAATGCTTTTGACACTGTCATAATCTCTGAAAACCAGTTCCAGCTTTAGTTCTGAGATCTCTCCTTTTTCAGAATTATAGGCATCATCCACCACCTTGGTGAAATCAACCTCTACTTTTGCAGGGAGCTTGTCGCCCACGTAAACATAAAGATGAAAAGGAATAAGAGCATTCCCATCCACACCCAGATTTTCAAAAAGCCGGGTAATGTCCGTTCCGCATACACTATGAGTAGAAAATGCCCGTGTAAACTGATCAACTGTGATCTCCGCCACCAGCATATAACACTCCTCGCCTTTGACATCAAAGGTATCGCTTCTCAGGAAAAAACGGTTCGAGAGCTCACTCAGATACTCGAAATCCATCACAGGAGGATCGTCACTGCCATGCTCCGCCTTACCGCAAAGAAAATTGCTGTTGATTCCCAGATACTGATTGCCGGATTTATCATCTCCGGAGTAAGTACTAATATCAAAGGAATGCTGAGCTCCGTTCACCGACATTTCAATCTTTCCGGACCCCTCACTCCTCACCGGGGAAGTGGTAGTCAGATATTTCATGTTCATGTTGATGAAGAGTTCATTGTAGTTTTCTTTTGCAGAAAGGGTTATCTTATAGTCTTCTCTGACAGAAGCAATATCCTGAAGACCTCCAAGAATCTGCTTGAAAACAGCTTCAGATCTGTCTGATTTCTTTTTGCATCCGGTAATCAGAGTCGCTGACATGAGTAAAATCATCAGCACACCCAATACTATCCGGATTTTTCCTTTTGGAGAAAATTTCATAACTAATTCCAAACCAAATTGCTACTCTCGTCTTTGCTCTCTCTGGACATAAGCTGCTCCAGAGCGTCATTTACACTGAGATTCTCAAAGAGAACCTTATTCACAGAAGAAATGATCGGCAGATTGAGTTGATATTTGTCAGCCAGGGCTTTGGCGGCCTTTGCTGAGAAAACTCCCTCAACTACCATTCTTACTTCCTTCATCGCCTCTGACATAGAAAGCCCCTGCCCCATCAAAAAGCCAGCTTTTCTGTTACGGCTGTGTACACTGGAACAGGTAACGATGAGATCGCCGATTCCCGTGAGTCCCTGGAAGGTCTCATTTTGTCCGCCCATAGCTATTCCAAGTTCAGTGATTTCTTTTACACCTCTTGTTATAAGGGAGGCTTTAGAATTATCGCCGCAACCTATTCCATCAAGCATTCCTGCAGCCAGAGCAATTACATTCTTAAGAGCCCCTGCCACTTCAATTCCGAGAACATCAGGACTTGTATATACCCTGAAGTTGATATTGTTAAAGACACTTTGGACATAAGCTGCAGTATTCTTTTGTCTCGCTCCTGCCACTACAGCTGTAGGAATCCGTCGGCTTACCTCCTCAGCGTGGCTTGGTCCGGATAGAACTGCAGTAATACAGTTGGGAATCTCCTCCTCAATCTGCTCCGTTAGGGTCTTTAATGTGCTTTCCTCAATTCCTTTGCTAACAGTAACGATCAATTGACCATATCGGATATGAGGTGAGATACGCCTTGCCAATCCCCTTGTCTGAGATGAGGGGACCGCAAGAACAATCATGTCCCGGTCTGAGATCGCATGAAGAAGATCATCTGAAATCTCAATCGTGTCATTGATATGCACACCGGGGAGTTTATCCTTATTCTCCCTTGTCTCTGTAAGAAGCTTGACCTGCTCGGAGTTTCTTGACCAAAGAGTAACTTTATGTCCATTGTCTGCAAGAACTATAGCAAGAGCAGTGCCCCAGCTTCCCGATCCGAGAATTGATACGCTGGCCATTTTACTTACCCTTCCTTCTAAAAATCATATTCTCATTACCTGCGAGCAGTCTTCTTATGTTGCCTCTGTGCTGAAAGATTGTAAGAAGTGCAAGCAAAATCACAACCACATAGATCTCCGGAAGATGAACCCCTGCGACATTAAGCCACCCCTGAGATCCGAAAATAATAAACTGCGCGGGGATTATCACCATTACTGTGATTGAAGCAAGAGATACGTAGCCTGTTAATGCAACCACAATTACAAAAGCAAAAAGAGGCACCGGCACCATGGCAAGACTGGTAAAAAGAATCATACCCGACATGCAGGCAACGCCTTTTCCTCCCTTAAACTTAAGGAAAAAAGGAAAGTCATGGCCGATTACCGCGCCAACAGCTCCGTATATTCCATATAAGTAGGCGGCTCCGGAATCAGAAGCACCAAATATCTTCATGCAAAGCAACATGGCAAAAAAGCACCTAAAGGCGTCTCCCAGCAATGTGAAAAAACCAAGAAGTTTACCGTATGTTCTCAGCGCATTGGTGGATCCCAGATTTCCGCTTCCACTCTCCCTTATATCCCGCTTTTTAATTTTGCCAATGAAAAATCCAGTTTCAAACAGACCGAACACATAACCGATCAATAAGCTCAGTAATCTGTAAATCATACTACTGTTCCTTCTGGCCTCTCTCTCTTACGATAAAATGAATAGGTGTTCCGGAGAAACCAAAAGCTTCTCTTAAACGGTTCTCAAGATATCTGAGATATGAGAAATGCATAAGTTCCTTGTCGTTTACAAAAAGGACGAAGGTAGGAGGTTTCACCGACACCTGTGTCATATAGAATATCTTAAGCCTCTTTCCCTTATCTGAAGGTGGCTGCTGCATGGCCACAGCTTCCATGAGAATCTCATTGAGAACACCGGTCTGAACTCTTAATGTCTGATTAGACACCACCTTGTCGATCATATCAAAAAGCTTGGGAAGTCTTTGACCCGTAAGAGCGGAGACAAACACTATCTCTGCGTACTGCATGAAAGATAAAGTATTGCGGACCTTCTCTGTATACTCATTAAAAGTCTTGTTGGTCTTCTCTACACCGTCCCACTTGTTGACTGCAATTATTATTCCCTTGCCCCTCTCATGGGCAACGCCGGCAATCTTGGCATCCTGCTCTGTGATACCCTCAATGGCATCAATTACAATAACCACCACATCGCAGCGTTCAACCGCTGTAACGGTTCTGATAATGCTGTATCGCTCTATGTCTTCAGTGATCTTGTTCTTACGCCTGAGACCTGCCGTGTCAATGAACACATATTCCTGGTGATTATGCCTTATCACTGTGTCTATTGCATCCCTGGTGGTTCCGGCAATATCGGATACGATCACTCGTCTTTCTCCGAGAAGACGATTGATGATGGATGATTTGCCAACATTCGGCTTGCCGACAATAGCAATCTTTACTCTGTCATCATCCTCTTCCTCAGATTCTCTCTCCGGGAAATACTGAACCACTGCATCCAGCATGTCTCCCAGTCCAAGTCTGGATGTAGCAGAAACTGCATAAGGATCTCCAAGCCCAAGCTGATAAAACTCGTACACATCCGGCATGAATTTGTTCATATCATCTACTTTGTTGACTACCAACACCACAGGCTTATGGGAACGTCTGAGCATGTTAGCCACCTTCTCATCCGCATCCTGAAGCCCTTGTCTAACATCTGTAAGGAAAATGATCACATCCGCAGAAGCAATAGCAATCTCCGCCTGCTCTCTCATCTGCTTTAAAATCTTATCGCTGCTCTCCGGCTCGATACCTCCGGTGTCGATAATAGTAAAATCATGGGAAAGCCAGGACACATCTGCATATATCCGGTCTCGTGTTACACCGGGTGTATCCTTTACTATAGAAATACGCTCCCCGGCTAATGTATTAAAAAGTGAGGATTTGCCTACATTGGGTCTGCCCACAATAGCAACTATAGGTTTACTCATTTTCAACGCTCCTTTCACAGATTACATAATACTTGATTTCATTGAAAAAAGCAATTTAATACCTTGACTGTATGTTTGGGGGAATGATACGATTTATGTATTCTGCAAGGGAGGTTTATCATGCCTGATATAAATTTGCTTGAACGTTCAGTTCCGGTTGCCCCTCTCCGTCTTGCTGTACTTGACAGCATTAAGCCTTTTGGAGAGAAAGTTAATGATCACATTGTAAATATGAGAAAGGAAGGAGTTCTTCCTCTAACAGTTCCGGGAAATGTTGATATCCCCGATTCATATTTTGTATCCGTTTCCTGTCCCCGGTTCGGAACCGGTGAAGCAAAGGGTACCATCAAAGAATCGGTTCGAGGCTGCGATCTGTATATTATGACGGATATCACCAATTACAGTCTTACCTATACGGTGAACGGATACCTTAATCACATGTCTCCGGACGATCACTTCCAGGATCTCAAGCGCATAATCGCCTGTGCAACAGGCCAGGCAAGAAGAATCAATGTCATCATGCCTTTCTTATATGAAAGCCGACAGCACAAGCGCACCCAGAGAGAGTCTCTTGATTGCGCCTCAGCACTTCAGGAACTGATCGATATGGGAGTATCCAATATTATTACTTTTGATGCCCATGACCCCAGAGTTCAGAATGCAATTCCTCTGAGCGGTTTTGACTCTTTTTCACCTTCCTATCAGTTTGTGAAGGCTTTGTTAAAAAATGTGGATGACATCAAAGTTGATTCCGATCACCTCATGATCATCTCTCCGGATGAAGGTGCAATGCAGCGTGCAGTTTATCTCGCCGGCATCATGAAGGTGGATATGGGTATGTTCTACAAACGCCGCGATTACTCTGTTATCGTCAACGGCAAGAACCCCATTATCAGCCATGAATTCCTTGGTTCTGACCTAACCGGCAAGGATGTAGTCGTAGTTGACGACATGATCTCCTCCGGAGGAAGCATGTTTGACGTTGCTAAGCAGCTCAAGGCAAGGAATGCTCGTCGTATCATTATTATGACTACTTTCGGTCTTTTTACCGATGGACTTGACAAGTTTGATGAATTCTACTCTAAGGGTCTTTTTGACAAGATCATATGTACAAACCTCACTTATCTTCCTCCTGAACTCAAGGAGAGAGAATACTTCATTGAGGCAGATATGAGTAAGTACACTGCATACATAATCGACACCTTAAACCACAACATCCCTATCTCCTCGGTTCTCACACCGGATGAGAAGATTCACGCTTTGCTGGACAAGTATAATAACAGATAATCTTAAAGGCAGTTTTCAGAATGATCTGAAAACTGCCTTTAATCATGCATCCTGAGGATCCAGAGAAATGAATGCTCCGAAATCTCCTCTTTTGCCTCCCACCCCTCGGCAGGAGAAAAAGATGTCTTTGTTGCATTTTGTACATATATCCGATACCCAAAGCTTCTCTTTATCTACTCCGGACTCCAAAAGTGTAAGTTCAACAGCTTTTTTGAGGTTGAGCTGATAACGTCCGTTGTCCTTTCTGTAGTAAAGGGAGGGGTACTGCTCCTCTTTGAAGGCTTCATTGACTTTAAGGATCACATCCTCGCTGACTTCATAGCATTCCTGACCAATAGCCGGCCCCACTGCAGCATAGATATTTCCGTGACTGCATCCGTAATCTGCGGTCATTATCTCGATCATCCTCTGACTAATACGGCCAACAGTTCCTTTCCATCCGGAATGAGCCACACCAACCACACGCTCAACCGGATCTGCAAATATAATCGGCACACAGTCGGCATAAAAACCACAAAGAGTAATCCCCGGCACATCCGTTACAAGACCGTCAATATCAAAATTCTCATAGTCGGTATAGAGACCTTTTCCGGCATCCTCACGGGTCACCTTAAGAATATTAGTAGTGTGGGTCTGCTGAGTAAGGACAAATGAATGAGGGTCAACCCCAAGGGCATCAGCCACCCTTCGATAATTCTCCTGAACATTCTCAATCGGATCGCTGTCATCGGTTATGAGATTAAGAGATTCCCAAATACCCTCACTCACACCTCCAAGTTTAGTTGTAACAAGATGCCTGATTCCAGGGAGTCCCTCAAAGGAGGGAAAAACAAGGTAAGGAAAATCTCCGTTGTACCTGGCCTCCGGAAGTCTTGCTTCGCTGCTATATCTGATTTTGTCTAATACTCTGCTCATAATACCTCTGCTATCCCAGTGTAATATTCTTAATGTGTCTGATCTTCCGATTTGTAAAGAATCCAATCAGATCGAATCTGATGTTGTCAGTGTAACATTTCTCTCGGGTCATGTAGATTCCGGCAGCCATTATTAACGATCTCATTTTTGAGGTGGTAACGCTCTCCCAGGGTTCCCCAAATCTCCCTGAGCTTCGGTATTTAACCTCCACAAAAACCAATGTATCCCCTTCCCGGGCAACTATGTCCAGCTCCCCAAAACGGGTATAATAATTTCTTTCCAGAATCTCATAACCGGAATCAGTTAAAAAAGAGGCGGCAAGCTCCTCATATATGCAGCCTATGCGCCTCAGATTGTGCTTTTGTGACATTTATCACACTTAGCTCTTCTATCCCACAAAATTTTTGATAAAGGTCCTCCGATGAATCGGACAGGGTCCATATTTTTTTAATGCCTCTATGTGCTGCTTTGTCCCATAACCTTTATGGGATGCAAATCCATATTCCGGATAGAGCTTATCATATTCCAGCATCATTCTGTCCCTTGTAACCTTGGCAAGAATACTTGCCGCAGCTATAGAAACGCTTCTGGCATCTCCGTGAACAATCGGCACCTGCGGAATCAGAACTTCCGGAATGGTCACCGCATCCACCAGAAGCATTCCCGGATCCTTCTTCATATCTTTAACAGCAGCCTGCATTGCTTTGTAAGTGGCATTGAGAATATTTACCTCATCGATCACATTATGATCTGCTATTCCAATGCCAAAGGCAACTGCTCTTTCCTGAATCTCGTCAAAGAGGATATCTCTTCTTCTGGGCGTCACCTTCTTGGAGTCGTTGAGATAATAAAAAAACTCATTCTCAGGCAGTATGCAGCAAGCAGCCACCACCGGTCCCGCGAGAGGCCCCCTACCCGCTTCGTCGATTCCGGCAATAAGGCCGTATGCACTGTATTCCCTCTCAAAAGAGCTCATCTCAAGGAGACGCTGCTCCTCCAACAGTCTCTTTTCTTCTTTCATTGCCTCACCTACTTGTGCTTCAGCACACCAAATTCATTGAAGGGGAATATTCTCACCCAGGCTCTTCCGGTGATCTCGGAACGCCTGATAGGTCCCACATCCGGCTGCCGGCTGTCTGCACTGTGATTCCGGTTATCCCCTAGCACGAAATACTCATCCTCTCCAAGAGTGATGGGGTCCTCTGCCATATAAGCATTCTCAATGGGTTCAGCGCCGTAATTCTCTTCCAGAATCTCACCGTTGATGTAGATATCCTCTCCGATTATCTGTACTGTCTCTCCCGGCATTCCGATTATACGCTTAATGTAGTGTTTGCCCTTTTCTTCCTGGGGAAATACAATGATATCAAAGCGTTCCGGATCCCGGAATCTATATGAGATTTTATCTACTATGAGATTATCTCCGTTTGAGAGAGTCGGCTGCATGGATTCGCCGATGACAACTGTACGCTGTCCCAAAAAAGTTATAATAAGCCAGGTTACTATCAGAACTCCGGCTATATAGGTGATCCAGCTCAGTATCTCTTTTAATATTCCTGAGGAATTCCCTTTGTTATCTCTCATTTATTAGTCCTCACTCACTATGGGATATTCCATAGTAACTGTTCCAAGCTTTCCGTTTCTGAAGTCATCCAGTAAAAACATAGCGGCTTTGGCAGTGTCATACTCGCCGCCGGACTTTAGACACTTTCTGCTCTCCGCAATCTGAAAAAGAATCTCGTGATCAGCCTTTTCTTCAACCACCAGATACTTCTCTTTAAGCATTCCTGGCTTATTCTCTGTAAGAAAATCAATCAGATTTAAAGCCAGCTCTTCTTCCTGAAGTATCTCATCTTTGATGGAGCCAATAAGAGCCAGCTTCATTGCAGCTGCCTTGTCCTCAAACTTAGGCCAGAGAATTCCGGGAGTATCCAGGAGTTCCAGTTCTTTACCAAGTGATATCCACTGCTTACCTTTGGTTACACCGGGTTTGTTACCGGTCTTGGCACTTGCCTTGCCCACCAAAGAGTTGATAAAAGTTGACTTGCCGACATTTGGGATTCCCGCTATCATGGCTCTCATAGGTCGATTTAGGATACCCCTGCGGCGATTTCTCTCGATTCTTGCTTTGCAGGCTTCCTTGACCGCGCCTCTTACCTGCTTAATTCCAACACCGTGTTTGGAATCAGCAGTGATCACTACGTATCCTTTATTCTCATAATACACTTTCCAACGCTCTGTGGCATCCTTTTCCGCAAGATCTGCCTTGTTGAGGATCAGGAGCCTTGATTTCCCATTGCCAAGACGATCAATATCCGGATTACGGCTGCTCTCGGGAATTCGGGCATCGATAAGTTCAATGATAAGATCTATTAATTTTAAGTTTTCCTCCATCATACGACGGGCTTTCGTCATATGACCGGGATACCACTGAATGTCCATTAAATCTCCTTTTGATGTTCATTAAACAGATCGTCAGACGTGCCCGATGGGCAAGTTCTGAGCTTGTTGGCGGTCGGCCAGATCCAGGTTCTTCCCGGACTTTAGCTTGTCGCTAAACAAACAAGGGACAAATTGCTTGCGTAATTTGTCCCTCCCACATGTCAATATTATTTCATGAGCTCTTTAACTTTAGCGCGCTTACCAACACGTCCTCTTAAGTAGTAGAGTTTAGCTCTTCTAACTTTACCGCGTCTTACTACTTCAATCTTCTCAACGTTAGGAGAATGCAAAGGCCAGGTCTTCTCAACGCCAACGCCGTTTGAAAGCTTACGAACTGTAAAAGTCTCACGTGAGCTTCCACCCTGTCTCTTGATTACTGTTCCCTCGAAGATCTGAATTCTCTCGCGGTTACCCTCTCTGATCTTGTTGTGTACTTTAACTGTATCACCAACACGGAAATCAGCAACTTCAGATTTGAGCTGTTCAGCTTCAATCTTCTTAATAATATCGTTCATCATGTGCCTCCTCTTAAATACTCGGATGTTCTTAATACTACTTGTAACAGAGGACCATCTCATTTTATTCACAGCAAGTTTGATTTTAACATACAAAATCCTCATCATCAAGGATTTTTTTACATAATTCCTTCTCTTCAGTCGTCAGATCTGCATTCTTAAGAAGGTCAGGTCTGAATTTTGCTGTTCTTATCACCGACCGAAGACGTCTCCACTCATCGACCTTGGCATGGTTTCCCGACAGAAGAATCGCAGGAACCTTTTTGTCATGCCAGGTTTCCGGACGACTGTATTGTGGATATTCCAAAAGTGACCCCTGAAATGAGTCAGTATAGGCCGAATCTTCGTTATGCAGTACTCCCGGCAGAAATCTGGATATGGCATCGATCATCACCATGGCAGGAAGTTCCCCACCGGTGAGGACATAATCGCCTATGGAGACCACATCCGTTACTATCTCTTCCACTACTCTCTCGTCTACACCCTCGTAGTGACCGCAGAGAAAGATCAGATTCTCTTCCTTCGACAGTTCTATTGCCTTGTCCTGAGAGAAAGTCTCCCCGTGAGGGGCCAGAAAAACTACTCTTGGCTTCTTCTCCATCTTCTCTGAAACTGCCGCATAAGCCTGATAGATTGGCTCTGCCTGCATCAGCATTCCGGCACCGCCACCATATGGGTAATCATCCACACTGTGGTGTTTATTAAAAGCATAATCCCGAATATTCACCGCTTCAATTTCAAGCAGACCTTTTTCAATTGCTCTTCCCGTCATGCTGACTGAGAGGGTGTTCTCGATCATCTCGGGAAAAAGTGTAAGCACTTTAATATTCATACCTTAGCCCTCTAAAAGGCCGGGAAGCAGAGCTACTCTCATAACTCCCTCATTCACATCTACGTCCTTAATGCAGGACACGATGGCAGGTATAAGCACTTCTTTGCCGTCAGGAAGATCGACTACATATACATCGTTGGCTGCGGTGAGAATTACATCCTTAAGAATGCCGATGGATTCACCATCTTCACTCACCACTTCCATACCGATAAGATCGGTAATAAAGTATTCATCCTCCTGAAGTTCGACTGCATTATCCCTGGAAACGTACAGTTCTTTTCCTCTCAGGAATTCCACTTCCTCTATCTTGTCAAACTCTTTGAATTTGACGATTACCACCCCTTTGGCAATTCTTGCCCGCTCGAGGATCAGAGGATGTTTCTCATGAGCCTTGTCGAACCATACTGTTTCAAGATCATAAAATCTCTCCGGATCATCGGTGGTAGGATAAACCTTTACCTCACCTTTCAGTCCGTGAGTAGTGGTTACTACACCTATCTGTAAATACTCTTCAAGATTTCTCATCTGCAATCTCTACAACAACTTTTTTATCTTCTTTTGTTGAGGCTGCTTTAACAACGGCGCGGATTGCTTTTGCAATTCTTCCGCCCTTGCCAATCACTTTGCCCATATCCTTTTCAGCAACATGCAGTTCAAGAACGAGAACGTCGCCGTCCTGTTTCTCAATTACATTAACTTCGTCCGGATTTGTTACGAGAGCTTTTGCGATCACTTCAACTAGTCTCTTCATCGCATTACCTCCGTCGGACAATTATTTTTCGATACCTGCAACCTTAAGGAGTTTAGCAACTGTCTCAGTAGGTTTAGCACCGTTGTTGAGCCATTTCTTTGCTGCTTCTTCGTCGATTTTGATTACGCTGGGATCAAAGTTGGGATCGTAAGTTCCGATCTCATCGATGAACTTGCCGTCACGAGGTGATCTTGCATCAGCCACAACGATACGGTAGATAGGATTTCTTTTCTTACCCATTCTCTTTAATCTCATTTTTACTGCCATTTTTGTTTCCTCCATTTATTGATCTGATTTTTATTCGTTAAAAGGGAAAGCGATTTTTCCCACTAAAACCATTAAAACGTTTCTTACCCTTCATCATGCCGTTAAGCTGTTTCATCTGCTTCTGCATTTCTTTGTGCTGCTTCACCAGACGGTTTACGGCGCTGATATCTACACCTGCACCTCTTGCTATTCGGTTCTTTCTGGAGGGATTTAAAAGCTCGGGATTGCTTCTCTCAGCAGGTGTCATGGAGAGGATAATTGCTTCGATCTTATCGAACTGTTTCTCATCAATCTGGTTCTCCAGATCCTTCATATTCACTCCCATTCCGGGAAGCATTCTGAGTACGGATGTAAGTCCCCCAAGTTTCTTCATCTGTGCCATGCTGTCGAGATAATCATTAAAATCAAACTTGGCCTTCTTGAGCTTTTGTTCCATCTCCCTGGCCTTGGCGTCATCAAATTCCGTCTGAGCCTTCTCTATGAGAGTGAGCATGTCTCCCATGCCAAGAATACGGGAAGCCATTCTGTCCGGATGGAACTTCTCAAGGTCATTTAGCTTCTCACCCATGCCGGCAAAGTATATGGGTCTTCCGGTGGTAGCTCTGATTGAAAGAGCCGCACCGCCTCTGGTATCGCCATCCAACTTGGTAAGAATCACACCGTCGATTCCAATCTTATCATTGAAAGTCTCAGCCACATTCACCGCATCCTGTCCGGTCATGGCGTCAACTACCAGTACCGTGGATGTTACATTCAGTTCTTCCTTTATAGACTTAAGCTCGTTCATGAGCTCCTCATCTATGTGAAGACGTCCTGCTGTATCAAGGATCACTGTGTTTATGTTATGGCTCTTGGCATATTCGTAGGAAGCCTTGGCGATATCAACGGGTGAGATTTTATCTCCCATGGAAAATGACTCAACATTAGCCTTCTGGGCATTGATCTCCAACTGCTTGATCGCCGCAGGGCGATACACGTCACAGGCAACCAACAAAGGTTTCCTTCCGGAGCCTTTAAATCTGGCCGCCAATTTGGCAGCGGTGGTCGTCTTACCGGCACCCTGAAGGCCAACCATCATGATCACAGTAACGTCGGAGATGGGCTTGACCTTGATTTCCTCTGCGCTGGATCCCATGAGTTTCACAAGCTCATCGCTTACGATCTTGATGACCGTCTGGGCAGGATTGAGACCGTTCATCACTTCCTGTCCGGTGGCCTGTTCCTGAATCTTCTTGATAAAGTCCTTGACTACCTTGAAGTTTACATCGGCTTCAAGCAGTGCCAGCTTTACTTCTCTTAAGGCTGCTTTGATGTCCGCCTCGGAAAGTCGGCCTTTGCCCCTGATATTCTTAAATACATTCTGAAGTTTTTCTGTAAGGCTCTCAAATGCCATCTTACAGTTCCTCCGTAATAAGCATTGCCAGCTCTCTTATCTTGCCGATCTCAGAATCCTCAGAACCGGATTCTTCAATTTTTTCGGAAATCTGAATTATCTCTCCCGTTAGTTCTCTGATCTTCAAAAATCGATTGATAAGGTGAAGCTTTTCTTCGTAACCCAAAAGAGTCTTCCTGCATCGCTTTACTATATCGTATATAGCCTGTCGGCTTACGTTATACTCGTCTGCCGCCTCACCCAGGGACAGATCTTCAAGAACAATGTCTCTGTAGATAGATCTCTGGTGCTCTGTCAGCAATTCGCCGTAAAAATCAAACAAATAAGTATCTTCCAAAATCTTATCCATTTTTATCACCTGTAACATAATACTCCCGCCTCAAAGCAATGTCAAGCATTTTTACTTAACAGTAAAGTATTTTTACTTTATAGATGAATTTCCTCCAAAAATCGACTTTTATTGGCTTTTCTGCCTCCATTCTCCTCATAACAGGACAGGAATAGATGTCTTTTTGCCCTTGTCATAGCCACATAGAAAGCTCTTCTCTCCTCTTCCAAAGCAAGGTCCGAATCTGTGTTTTTCCCGGGAACCACCCCTTCCACAAGCCCCGGAAGAAACACTGTATCAAACTCCCTGCCTTTGGATCCATGAAAAGAATCAACAAACACCCGGCCGGCATCGATCTCTGATTCCGACTCGCAAAGAGATTCTATGAGATCAATCACCTTTTTTGGATCATCAATTCCAACCATTGCCTTTTCTAATCGATTTAGATAAGACAGGGATTCAGAAAAGCTGCTGTTGGTGATTTTACACATACCTCTCAAAAAGTCCTCATAGCCAAGTACCTTCACAAAGTAACGAAGTGTAAGATCCGGGGTGAAAAATTCAGGTATCTTTAGTACTTCTCCACTTTGAAGGTCTAATATCCTTTCAATTCGGAATATGTCTTCCCTGTCGCCTATCCCAAAAGTGACCCTAAAAAAACTTATAAGGTCTCTCTTTACATGAAGGAGGCTGCTCCTTTCAGAATTGTCTTTCCCTGTATAACTAATACCGTACTCTGAGAGGGTTTCCTTAATCATCTCACCATCCCAGTGTGTCCTGGTAAGGATTGCGATGTCAGCGTCCTTTTCACGATTTAAAACATCTCTTACTATCCGGGCAACCTGAGAGCATTCTTCTGCCTTGTTTTTATACCTGTAAAAGCTCACCCGCCCGGGTACCCGGCTTCCTGACACAAGAGATTTTTCTATTCGATTTTTGTTATGTCTGATAAAGGCTGATGTGGTATTAACGATCTTACTTCCACATCTGTAGTTTGTTCCGAGAGTATAGGTCTGGCAGCCAGGGAATTCCTCATTAAATCTCCTCAAAATTCTTGGATTACTCCCCCTAAAGCCATAGATTGACTGATCATCGTCCCCTACCAGGAAGCAATTGTTCTCCGGAGCCGCGATCTTTCTTAAAATATCATATTGCACATCATTCAGATCCTGAGCCTCATCCACAATGTAGTAGCGAAAACCTCCTACAACCGACATAAGTTCAAGCTCTTTTTGCCTTAGTTTCTCTGCAAAAACAGCTTCAATATCATCAAAATCAAACTTAAAAAGCTCTCGCTTCCTTTTTCCGTAAAAGGAAAGAAAGGCTTGTTTCAGTTCTCGATCGACTTCAAGAAGATTTCTTTTGTCAGAAAGGTAACTCATGAGCTGGTCCAGGCTGATTTCTTCTTTATTAGCGGAAAAGGCATGCAGAAATTCCTGAGCTATGGACTTTTTTTCTTCAAATGTGATGATTCCAATCCTTTGGTTCGGATCTATACTGTTCAGGATTCTTAGGAAAAAACTGTGAAAAGTGGAGCAAAGGATCCTTTTGCCGGTACGACGGTTCAATTCCCCTGCGGCAGCATTTGTGAAAGTAAGGGCCGCTATAGACTCGGGGCTGATCCCCTGCTCCAAAAGATAATTAATACGCCCCGCAATGACCGTCGTCTTGCCGGAACCAGGTCCGGCAAGCACGAGGGCGGGTCCATTTAAATGCTTGATTGATTCAGATTGTTCTTTATTGAATTCGATGATTCGTTACCGAACGCTCTTTTATCCCCAATAATTATGAAAGCTTCTCCACAGCAGCATTGATTCTTCTGAGAGACTCCTCCTTGCCAAGTACTTCCAGAAGTTCCGTTGCACCTCCGGGAGTGTTGGGTTTTCCGGACAGTGCGGTTCTGATAGGCCACATTACTGTTCCGGTCTTGAGTTCATTTGCGGCTCCATACTCCTTCAATGCTCCAAAAAGTGCATCGTTGGAGAAATCTTCCTGAGCCTTAAGAAGAGGCAAAGTCTCCTTCAATACTCTTAAGGAAACCTCCTCATTGGTCTTCATCTTCTTATGAGTGTACAGTGAGACGTCATACTCAGGTACTTCCTCGATAAAATCGATCTGGTCTCTAATATCGGTCAATACTTCGATTCTCGTCTTCACCATGCCTGCAACGTGGCTGAAGTCCACATCCCGGTGAATCACTTCCTTAAGATAAGGGAGGGCGATCTCATAGAATCTCTCCTCATCCATAGCTTTTATGTATTCTCCGTTCATCCACTTCAGCTTCTCAATATCGAAAACTGCCGGAGATTTGGAGATTCGCTTGTAGTCAAAGCATTCTTCCAGCTCTTTCAAGGTGAAGATCTCCCTGTTCTCACTGGGGCTCCAACCGAGAAGCGCTACGAAGTTGACGATCGCTTCATTCAAAAAGCCCTGGTCCAGCAGGTCCTCATAGGAAGAGTGACCGGAACGTTTGCTGAGTTTTTTGTGCTCCTGGTCGGTAATAAGAGGACAATGCACATATACCGGGACCTCCCAGCCAAAAGCCTCATAAAGGCGATTGTACTTGGGTGCAGAGGACAGATACTCATTGCCGCGTACCACATGGGTTATTCCCATAAGGTGGTCGTCGATAACGTTGGCAAAATTGTAAGTGGGATATCCATCAGACTTAATAAGGATCATGTCATCCAGCTCAGCATTGGGAACAGTAATGTCTCCGTAGATTTCATCGTGAAAAGTTGTGGTTCCCTCCACCGGCATATTGATTCGAATTACAAAGGGCTTTCCTGCATCAAGATTAGCCTGGATCTCTTCCTTTGAAAGACTGAGACAGTGCTTGTCATACATTACAATGTCTTTTTCTCCGGATTCGGAGACATTCTTCCTGAGAGACTCAAGCCTCTCCTTGTCACAAAAGCAATAATATGCCTGTCCTTTTTCAACGAGTTCAAGGGCATACTTCAAGTAGATGCCCGCCGCCTGGCGTTCACTCTGAATGTAAGGGCCACAGTCTCCTTCCTTGTCCGGACCCTCATCGTGGTGAAGACCGGCTTTATCCATCGTTCTGTAGATAATAGGAAGTGCATCCTCCATGAAACGCTCTCTGTCTGTGTCCTCAATTCTGAGGATAAAATCTCCTCCGTCATGACGTGCGATGAGATAAGCGTAAAGTGCTGTTCTTAAGTTTCCGATGTGCATCCGGCCTGTGGGGCTGGGCGCGAAACGTGTTCTAACTTTGGTCATTATTATTCAAGTCCCTTATTCTTAATATAATCGATAACATCCTGAACCGTTACGATCTTCTCCAGCTCATCATCCTCAATCTGGATATCGTAAAGATCTTCCAGCTTCATTACGATCTCAATAAGATCCAGTGAATCTGCGCCGAGATCGTCAATCAGTGAAGTTTCCGGTGTAATGTCCTCAGGCTTAATTAAAAGTTCTTCCGCAATAGTATTGATAATCTTCTCTACCATGTCCGTTACCTCGTTAATTAATTAAACATTGATACTTGCATTTTCAACGATCTCATCGCTGTTGGCGCTGAGAACGGGTTCAACAAACTGTTTAATGAATCTTTCAACCTGCTTCGGTGCAAGTCCTACATATTTGGAAGGATCCATAACACCATCAAGGTCCTCAAGGGTGAGAGGGAATGTGTCATCCTCTGCAATGAGATTCAGTAAATCGTTGTCCAGACCATCCTTCTTAACATGTTCGCCGGCTTTCATAGAAAGAACACGGATCTTCTCATGAAGCTCCTGACGGTTTCCGCCTGCCTTAACCGCATCCATAAGAATGTTCTCAGTCGCCATGAAAGGAAGTTCTGAAAGAAGCCGCTTCTCAATAACTTTGGGATATACCACAAGTCCGTCGGCAACATTGAGACAAAGATTTAATATGCCGTCCACAGTGAGGAATCCTTCTGCCACACTAAGCCTCTTGTTAGCGGAATCATCGAGAGTTCTCTCAAACCACTGTGTTGCAGCGGTGATGGCAGGGTTAAGGGAATCCACAAGAAGATATCTTGAGAGGGAGGCAATACGCTCTGATCTCATAGGATTCCTCTTGTAAGCCATAGCTGAAGAGCCGATCTGAGTCTTCTCGAAGGGTTCCTCTACCTCCTTCAGGTGCTGAAGAAGTCTGATGTCATTAGAAAACTTATGAGCACTTGCTGCAATTCCCGCAAGCACATTGAGTACTCTCTGATCTACTTTTCTTGAGTAGGTCTGACCGGAAACCGGATAGCAGGCTTCAAATCCCATCTTATCTGCAATACCCTGATCCAGAGCATAAACCTTATCCGCATCCCCCTCGAAAAGCTCATAGAAACTTGCCTGAGTACCGGTAGTCCCCTTGGCGCCTCTAAGTTTAAGAGTAGAGATCACATAATCGAGATCCTCAAGATCCATAAGGAATTCCTGGATCCAAAGGGTAGCTCTTTTTCCTACTGTAGTGGGCTGAGCCGGCTGGAAATGTGTAAATCCCAGGGTAGGGAGCTCTTTGTATCTGTCTGCAAAATCCGCCAGCACCTTTATCACGCCAAGAAGCTTCTTGCGGACAAGCAGAAGGCCCTCTTTCATAATGATGATATCGGTGTTGTCTCCCACATAACAGGAAGTAGCACCAAGGTGAATGATACCTGCCGCCTTAGGGCACTGCTGACCGTATGCATACACATGAGACATTACATCATGTCTTACGATCTTCTCTCTCTCCTCAGCAACCTTATAGTTGACATCATCTGCGTGTGCCTTGAGCTCATCAATCTGCTCCTGAGTAATGTTTAAGCCGAGTTCTTTCTCTGTCTCGGCAAGTGCGATCCAAAGTTTTCTCCATGTAGTAAACTTCTTCTCCTGAGAAAAGATATACTGCATCTCCTTGCTTGCATATCTTCCGCTTAATGGACTCTGATACTGATCATAAGCCATTTTTGAATCCTCCTATCAGATCTCTTTCGTTAACCCAAATCATTATATTTCCCAAGGAATGCCCTCAGTCTCTCATCCTTTGAGTCGAAGACTTCATCGGAACTTCCCTGTAATGCGATAACCCCATTTTCCATGAAAATGACATGATCTGCAACATTTCTCGCAAAAGCCATTTCATGGGTGACGATGACCATTGTCATCTTCTCCGCGGCCAGCTGCTTAATTACCTGAAGAATCTCTGCCGTGAGCTCCGGATCGAGAGCCGAAGTAGGCTCATCAAAAAAGAGCACATCCGGATTCATACACAAAGCCCTGGCAATGGATACTCTCTGTTTCTGACCGCCGGAGAGCTGGCAGGGATAGTAGTTTTCTTTATCCGAGAGGTTCATCTTGGCCAGAAGTTTTCTTGCCTCTTCGTAGACCTCTTTCGGATCCCTTTTCTGGACTCTGATAGGCGCGTCAGTGATATTTTTTATGACAGAATAATGCGGAAAAAGATTAAAATTCTGGAAAACCAGCCCACAGGTTCCGTTGTAGGAGATTTCCCCGGAGTCGGCTTTTTCAAGACCGATAGCACATCTGAGCAAGGTAGTCTTGCCTGATCCGGAAGGACCGATTATACCCAGAACTTCGCCTTTTTCAACTTCCAGTGAAATATCTTTTAGAACTTCAAGGTCTCCAAAGCTCTTCTTAAGATTTCTAATCTGTAAAAGACTCATAAAGCTCTCTCCTTATTTGTAATAATCAAGTCTCTTCTCAATTCGTTCCATCACAAATGCAACAATAAGATTAAACACATAGTAGAAAATCGCTGCCGCAATGTAAGGAACCATGGAAGCTTCATGAGATGCGATCTGCTTGGTAATGGTAAACATTTCCGTAACCGCCAGAGCAAAAGCAAGGGAGGTATCCTTAACCAGTGTTATTATCTCGTTGGTGACAGGCGGAAGTATCCTCTTGATCACCTGAGGAAAAATAATATGTATGAAGGTCTGTGTCCTGCTGTAGCCCAGCACCTGAGCCGCCTCATACTGCCCGGGATCAATTGACTCGATTCCGGCTCTGTAGATCTCCGCAAAATAAGCCGCATAGTTAAGGGCAAAACCGATAAGAACCGCCGGCATGCGGTAATTCGTTGAAAGGCTGACACCGAAAAGATAATAAGGTCCGTAGAACACGAACATGAGCTGAAGCATCAACGGTGTTCCTCTCAGTATTGAAATGTAAACTTTACCGATACCTCTGATCACTCCCACTTTAGACATTCTAACGAAAGCAACCAGAAGACCAAGCGGAAGTGAAAAGACTACCGTCGCCGCAAAAATGAAGACGGAAGTGAGCATACCGCTTGAGAGATCCTGAATCAAAGATAATACTGTCATTACTACTCTCTCATTTTTGATTTAAGAATTATTATTTGCCGATAAGAAGCATGTTGGGAATATCATAGTCTGAGTATTTCTCAGCGATCTTCATGATAGTTCCATCCTCTGCCATCTCATCAAGAGTCTTCTGAACCTGGTCTCTGAGTTCTTCATTGCCGAGTTTGAAACCAACGGCATACTGCTCGGTGGAGATAACCTCATCAAGCATTACAAAATCTTCATTGCTGTTAAGATAACCCTGAGCCACACCGTAATCAAGAGCAACAGCCTCAACGGCACCGGATTCAAGATTCATGAAAGCACTGTTGTAATCAGCGATCTGCTCAAGAGAGCCGAAAGTCTCTGCCAGTTCCTTCTGATCACCTTCAAGTGCTGCAAGAGCGGAAGAATCTGCCTGAACCATTACTTTACGTCCTTCAAGATCAGAAAGAGACTCAATACCGGAATCTTTCTTTACGATGACTACCTGAGAGTTATCAAGGTAAGGCTCGGTCCAGGTGTACTTATCCTCACGGCCGGTAACGGTGAAACCATTCCAGATACAATCAATGGATCCGGAACCCAACTCCATATCCTTGGAATCCCAGTCAATGGGCTGCTTAACCAGTGTCCAGCCGTTTCTCTTGCAAACCTCTTCTGCAAGGTCAAGGTCAAAGCCTACATACTCATCGCTGTCTGCATCTTTGTATCCGTAAGGAGGGAACTCTGCGTCAAAACCTACTGTGAAGGTCTTGTCGTCATTTGCTTCCTCCTTCTTGCCACAGCCTGAAACCAGTACACTTAAAGCGAGTGCTGCACATAATAAAAGTGCGATTGTCTTTTTCATTTAATTAATCCCCCTTGGATAAAAAATTACTAAACTAAGGTTTTTCTGTATTCGGCTTTGATCTCCTCAAGCCTGCTTTCCGCGCTCTGATAAACGTGCTGCTTCTGGGCCTGTATAAACCTATACTGCCTGTCCTGCATATTATATTCACGTTTCATTTTCTCGGATGCCTCATCGTATTCAGGATGTTCTTCCAGCATCCGCATATATTCTTCATCGCTCATGAGGAACATGCAAGTACACAGGTACTCTTTCAAGGATTCGTCATGACCGGAAAGGTCATAGGCTTTAAGAAATTCTTTTGCCGCCTCGTCAAACTGGAACTGTCTCGCATACGCTACACCCTTGTTGTGATGTACTCTGCCGTAAAAATCATTTCCAAGTTTGTCCCTGTGTTTTTTTCTGAGTATGAGCTCATATTCCCTTACTGCGATCTCAAACTTACCGTTGTTGAGAAGGTTATCTGCCTTCTTCTTGCTCTGCTCCTCCTCAGTCTGATCTTTCAGGGAGATGAGGGTGTGCTGGATCTCCTCCAGCTCATCATCGTCACAAAATCCCACATAAGAAAGGATTGTGAGGACAAATCGGCTGAGAGACTGGCTGGACAGCGTCTGCACAAGCTGATTTGCCAGCTGATTCATCTCCAGTTCCACATCGATCCAGTTGCATAACTCCTTATTCAGGATACTGTGGTTGATCAGATACAGATTATTGCACAGGTAAAAGCACAGTTCTTCAATTGTGTATATATTCAGGTTAATATCATTCAGGTAAAAAGGCTTGTTGGCCTTCTTTGCCTGACACAGAATAAATCCACCCATCTGTTATCTCCTGCTATATATCAAAGCTCTCCAGCTGCATCTGGTAAGTCTGTTCATAACCTGACGCCTTTCGGATCTCTCCGAAGTCTACATCATGGAGTCTTATTCTGAGACGTCCTCTGGAAAGGAAAATTATCTCAATGTGCAGCCGAACGGTTCTTCTTTGAGGCTCAAACAGACCATCCAGAAGAATGGCCTCCTCCTTGGGAAGAGAGTTTCCTATGGTGTCAACTCTGAGTTTAAGCTCCGTTGCCTGATCCAAAAGAACTTCAAAACTTCGATTGATCTCATACCAGTTCTCTCCCTGGTAAACCAGGGGATACCACTGCTCCTTACCGTTTACCTTAAGCCTTGCGCTTATCTGAGACACTACCTTGTAGTTATCAAGATAAACCGCCTCAGGGTGTACCGCCGAACTCTTTCTGAAGCCGGCATAGCAGGCGCCCTTGCTGTATAGGTTTCTGCCTCCGAATACTCTTCGTCCGCTGCATAGGAGCTTTAAGGTCACCGGATACCACTGGGTCTCAAATTCCTTGCCAATCAGGAAGACTGAGGAGATCAGGCTTTTGCCAAAGAAAGACTGGGCACATTCCCTGAACTTTATGTCGTCCTCCGGTGTGCAGCCGACTCCTGGGAATCTCTCCTCCTTGACTACCACAAGTTCGCTTCGTCTGCCTTTGATGAAATGCTCCTTGATCAGACGGTACGCGTACATAGTATTATTTTCGAAGCCAAAAAGCATCACCTCATAATTCCAGAGATCTCTGGACTGACGGCAGATGTAATCGTAAAAACTCTCCTTGTAATCCTGGACAAAGACCTGCTTTCGCTCAAAGCCCAGACGTGATGCTATGCTCTTCAGGAGAGTTATGGCATCCTCGCTGATCTCCGGTATAGTGAATACCAAATAGGTCTCATAATCCATAATGTCCGGAAGATAGATCCTTTGCATACTCTGCTCAATGAACATGGTGAGAAGAGATATCACACTGATTCGGTTATCCCCGTCCATGATCCACTCCTTGTTGAGGCTTTTTCGCAGCAGGTCTTTGACTACCAACCCATCGGAAAGTGTATCGATCCTCCTGGCTTCCATTCCGGTGATCCACTCGGTGCTGTCGTTGCGCCGGGCAATGATAAGAGGAAGTTCGGTGCCTTCTTTTTCATCCATGAGGTACAGAGTCTCCGGTTCCTCCTCAATCGCTCCGCTATAGGAGATCTGACAATAGTCGTAGTTAAGATCATAACCGATTACTCTTACTTTTCTGTTCAAAAAAAGTCACCCCCTTCTTCTTAAAGTATCTGGAAAAGCTGACCGGTGAGATAATTCCTCCGCTCATAGTCCTCCAGTAAATGCTCGGGTCTCTCATCCTCAAGCATATTATTGATCTCTGATAATCTTCCGTGGTCATCGTGTCGGATGTCTTTCTCATCGATGACGCCGATCTCCACCACGCTGCTTCCCTTGTCTGTCTCTTCAATAATGAAGTATTTGAGCACTTCACCGGAAAAGAGAACAAACTCTTTGAGGAAGTATGTCTTATATATCTCCCTCATGATCTCACTTTTGTAATTCTCTGTGTGAGTATTCTCATTGCAGATCATGTAGTAGATCGTAACTTTGCCTCGTCTTGTACTCTGATACTGAACCATCACCCGATTGTTCATGAGATACTTCTTGAGAACTTCTGCTCCTGTCTTTGTAAAGTAGGAGAACATAAATCCTTGGGAAATACTGTCATCCAGAAACTCGTTGAGCATTCTCCTGATGAGCTGATCGTTAGCTTCCTCCACAGAGTAGTACCTCAGCGCCGCCAGCTTGCAAATAGTATTTATTCTCTCTGAATGAGCAAATTCCGTCTCAATATACTCGAAGAAATTTTCCGGCAGGATCTGATTCTTAACAAAATACCCGTAGCATCTGTATGCCAGATAGGCCTTTCTGATTCTCTCATTGCTTCCGTTCACATAGTAGTGATAGAAAAGCTCTTCCTCATTTACCAGTTCCTCGGAGAAAAGCATCTGGGTGAGAATTCTCTCCTCAAGCCTTGCCACCTTGAATCCCCGTTCATTGGCTACTTCCCAGACATTCATCATGTCCGAGGTCTTGCCGATAAAGAAATCCACCAGGAAAGAGAGCATGGAATCCTCGCAGCAGTTCCTGCAAAAACAGGAATAGCAGGCTGCCAGCAAAAGCCGGTTCTCGTGATAGTACTCTTCCTTGATAAAGCGGCTGCAGAGCTCCGTTAGATATTTGAGTTCCACTTCCTCGAAACCGAAATTGCGGATGACATCATAGGCCTTCTTGATCTGATTCTGTCTCAGATATATACCGATGAGTTTGCTTCTCTCCTGCGCATCAAGCCAAAGTTCATCGACCTCAGAGAGGTACTGCTTGACCTTGGAAGTGTTGTCCTGTTCAAAGTGATAGAACAACAGACTGCACTTGGTGTCTCTTTTTAGTTTCTCTCTCACCTGCTCATTGGTCACAAGCATCTCATAATACTTCTCGTTGTCCCGGTCGATGATTCTTGATTCACAGGTTGAAAGAAGGATTCCAATATTATCGCAACCTTCTCTTCGCAGGTCCCTGATATACTTGTCCTCAGGGAACAGTCGGTTAAGCTCGAAGTTTATTGTGTTGGAATAGGTATACCCTCTGTTGTCTCTAAGCAGTATTCGGTCATCTCCGGTGTATACCTGAACCATGGCAGTTCCTCCGATGACCGGAACTGTGACAGCTTTTGAAAGCCCGTTGTGGATAACCACCGCGTATCTGATATCCGGTCTGTCTACTCTTAGTTCATATGTATACACTATCTTGGCAACCGAATCCGAGATTTCCGGCGTATGCTCAAATACCGGCAGAAAATGCCTGTAAAGCACTCTGAGGTTGTCTGAGATCTTTCCGGCGATCAGCTGCTGCCTTGTGAACTCCTTCATACGTTCATAGTTGTTATCATAGATCTCCGGGTACTCCGCCTGATGTCTCACCAGATTTGAGTAGAGGAATATTTTCTTCTCGGCACTCAGCTCCGTCTGATGGCTGAAGTACAAAAAGATTGCTTCCGGTAGAACCGTGAGCCTGTCGTCCCCCGCAGAGTACAGGAAAAACTCATAGAGCTTGGCCAGGTGTATACCCTCATTGATACCTCTCTCGTACCAGATAAAGTATTCTCTGTCCGTCTTCTCTCCCAAAATAAGGTATCGGCAAACTGCCGAGAGGATCTCCTTAGAAGGGAAAAGCTCATAGCACCGCTTAAGGATGCTGAAAATAAACTTATTAAAGCTGTGCTGTCTTGTAACTGCAAGGGCAATACTGGAAGCTATCTCCCTGGTTAAAATGTCCCTCTTCATGGCAAAAAGAAGCACGCGCACAATGAAGGCATCTCCAAGATCAATGAGTCCGGGCTGATCGATAAGTGCCAGATAGGACTCAACATAGAGAATACTGTGGAACTTTCTTGAATCCCACTGATTGGACAGCACCTGAAGACGTCGGTCTCCGTTCTGGATGAGGTTCTCCTTCACCTGTAAAAGCGACCAGAGTACTCCCCAGTTGTCCTCATTCCTGTCATAAAGTCTCTGAAGCTCGTCTACCACTCTGAGCGAGTAGGAAAGCTCCCTCTTGACTTTGGAGGACAAAAAGAGATAGAACGCCTTGTTCTCCACGTTGGTATTTCTGCTCCAACGTTTCTTATCATAAGGCTCAAGAACAACTCTGGCCTCGTCTGTCTTTTTCTCCTCAAGAAGAATATAGGCTCTGATAAGGGGATAAATTGAATCTGTATCCTCCTCATCTCCTCCGTCCAGAATACTTAATATATCCTTGCTCTTTGAAGCCCAGACATTAAGTCCCAGGTTCTTGAACTTGTAATCAATGTAGTATCTGATAAGATCAAGCTTCTTCTTCTGAATCTCCTTTGAGGCTTTGAGGGTATCCTCGTCAGTTATCTCAGAAAAAGCCTCAACCCTGACCACATCCGTACCGTAGGGATTGATAATTCGGATACATCCGAAATTCCTTCCTCTGTGGAGTTTACTGATCAGAATCTTGTATTCCAGCTCATAGCGATTGCTCTTAAACTCCATGGAAGTAAACTCATCAAGATCCACAGAGATAAAATCTCCCTCCGTCTCCACTCTGATAGGAATGAATCCCCAGGTGTTCTTTGAGATTTCAATATAGTCTGTATGGGTCCTTCCCACGTTCTCATAAAGGCGTTCCTTGTCTGCAACCTTGATCCTGATCTTCTCCTTCATTCCGGTTCCGATAAGGAATTCCTCCAGAGAGTTTCGATTAAGCTGGATCTTTCTCAGCGCCTCATAGTAGCTCTGAACCTCCTCCTTCTCGTTCTCAATAACTTCTCTGAACTTTATGGAGGCAAAAAGACTGGCCGCCTCGTTGTAATTGTAGTTAGCAAGCTTTGTGAATTCTTCCAGATTGGTGATCTTACCCATGGAAGTCTCGATGTAAGGGATCTCGATCATAGCAGTAAAGATGATCTCATATTCCCCCGCCTCACTTACTATAATAAACTTGCCTTTCTGCATCTCCCCGGGGGTAAGTCCTGAGGCATCATAGGTAAAAGAGATCTTGGTCTGACGGCTGTCAAATCCGGTCTCTCTGAGGCGCATGCGGTAGTCAGAGGTATAGATCATACCCCTCACATTTCTTGAGTCTCCGCTCTTTATGACGAAGCTTCCGCTATACTGCCCGTCTTTCCTAACATGGAAAAAGATACGGGTAGAAGGAAGGATCAGTGTTTTTCTTTTGTCATCAAAAACATCATTATAAAACTGATTGATCTTCTCTTTCACTGGAACCACCTGCTCCGCAATTCTATGCAAAAAAACGCAATCTAACTAGAATAGTATACCATCTCATAAATCATATGGCAATTTGTAACCTGATAATCCCCTTAGACAAATAGCTTCCACACGTCGTTGAAAAGTACTATCACCATCAAAGCCATAAGAAAAGCCATTCCTATAAGATGGATAGTTGCCTCCCTCTTTGGATCCACTCTTTTTCTTCTGATTCCTTCCACAATAAGAAAGACCAATCTGGATCCGTCCAATGCCGGGATTGGAAGAAGATTCATAACTCCCAAATTGGCAGTCAAAAGAATGGATATGTTAAGCAAACTGGAGATAACTGCGTTTCTGCTGATCTTTGATGTCGTCTCATATGTATCGCCGATGTATGATACTATTCCCACAGGACCGGAGATTCCGGAAAGCCCAACTTGCCCGGTTATCAATGCTTTAAGGCTCTGGAAAGTAGTGTCTATCCAGTATTTGACCTCCAATGCCGAGTACTTCACCGTCTGAAGAAAATTACCCTTAACATAACCTACAGATGTGACTCCAAGCATAGGATAACCCTCTTCTCCGGTTAAAGGCTCGATCACACAGCTATTAAGCTCACCGTCACGTCTATAGGTCACCGTCACCGGCTCATCTCCGTGGAATGAAAGGTAAATACCGATCTCCCGGAAAAGATGAATGTTCTTGTTATTGAGGCTTACAATCTCATCGCCTGCCAAAAGACCGGCTTTTTCTGCCTCATAGCCCTCAATAGTGCCGGAAATCTGTGCAGGATCATAGCCATAGGCTCCCACAATTATCAGGGACAAAAGAAAAGCCAGAAAAAAATTGAATACAGGCCCTGCAGCCACAACAGAGATTCTGGCCAGCACTGATTTGCTTCCAAACGATCCCTCTTCTTCATTCTCCTCATCTTCACCCTGCATCATGCAGGCTCCGCCAAAAGGAAGTGCTCGGATACTGTAAACAGTATCACCGATTTTTTTGCCTATGAGTTTCGGTCCAAGCCCCAGACAAAACTCGTTGACTGTTATTCCGTTTGCTTTTGCCAAAAGGAAATGTCCCAACTCGTGAAAAATGATTATGAAACTGAAAATTATGATTGCAATAAAAATACTCATTAAACTGCTTATTCAAACCTCCGGGCGACTTCGCCTCTTAGTTCATTTTCTATCATGAGGATCTGATCCAGATCCGGATTATTAACGGTTTTATGACTACTCATACAACAAGCAATAGTGTCAGCGATATCCAGGTATCCAATCTTTCTTCTAAGGAAAAGACTCACCGCCTCCTCATTCACTGCATTGTACACAGTAGGCATACTGCCCCCTTCTCCTGCAGCTTCATAGGCAAGCCTAAGTCCCGGGAAATTATCTGTGTCGGGCTTTTCAAATGTGATCTCCGACAGCTTCCAGAAATCCAGTCGCTCCCCCTCAAGAAATTTTCTCTCGGGATAAAAAAGCGCATACATTATTGGAAGCTTCATATCCGGAGTGCCAAGCTGAGCGATAATACCTCCGTCATCAAACTGCACCATTGAGTGAATGATACTCTGGGGCTGGACCACCACTTGGATCTGCTCCGCAGGGACACCAAAAAGCCACTGTGCCTCCATCACCTCAAGTCCTTTATTGACCAACGTGGAGGAATCTATGGTAATTTTGGCTCCCATGGACCAATTAGGATGCTTCAGGGCATCTTCAGGCGTGATGTTTGAAAGCTCTTCTCTTCTTCGGCCTCTGAAGGGACCACCGGATGCGGTGAGAAGAATTTTATCCAGTGCTTTCCGATCCTCACCATTTAAAGACTGAAAGATTGCCGAGTGTTCACTGTCCACCGGAAGAATTTTCACTCCGTGGGCTTTTGCCAGCGGCATAATGATATGTCCTGCCGTAACCAAGGTTTCCTTGTTTGCCAGGGCAATGTCCTTACCGGCCTCAATTGCCGCAATGGTAGGCCTGATACCAATCATTCCCACCACTGCAGTCAAAACAATGTCTGCAGAGGAAAGTGTAGCTGCGGCAATAAGCCCCTCCATCCCAGACATTACCTCAGGGATCTTTTCCTCATAGGAGGAAAACTCGGGACTTTTAATTTCTTTCTCAAGTTCCAGAGCCTTATCCTGATCAAAAACCACAACCAGCTCCGGCTTAAACTCTTTTATCTGCTCTTTCAAAAGACCTATGCGGCTTCCACAGGTCAGGGCTTTTACACACAGCTCCTCAGGATAGGCCCTGACCACCTCGAGGGTCTGGGTACCAATGGAACCGGTGGAGCCTAAAAGCGAAATATTTTTCATGTCAACTGCTCCTACTTAAGAAACCAAAGTGAGAGATAAAAAATGATGGGAGAGGTAAAGATCACACTGTCAAACCTGTCCAGGATTCCGCCGTGACCCGGAATAAGCCTTCCGTAATCTTTGATCTCATGCTCTCTTTTGATGCCTGAAGCGGCAAGATCTCCGAACTGAGAAATCACCGCACCTGCAGCACAGATGATAGGGTACTGCCAGATTCTTGAAATGACCGGGTCGGCAAAAGCGTTGATTGCAAGGGCATAGATAAGCCCCAAAAGCGCCGCTCCGATAACACCTCCGATTCCCCCCTCCACTGATTTCTTTGGGCTGAGGATGGGAGCAAGCTTTCTTTTCCCAAAAAGTCTTCCTGCACAGTAGGCCATTGTGTCACAACCCCAGGAAGATAATATAATGAGCCATACAAGGAACTGTCCGTCCGGAAGTATCCTAACCCGGTAGATGCAGGACATCATTACGGCCACATATATCACTCCGAAAAAGGCGGAAATAAAGTCTTTGGATTTGTACTTAGGGAATGTAACAACATAAGCCCCCAAAAGTACCACCAAGAGTACGATTAACGAAAGCATAATAAGATCTGCCTTGTTAAAAAGCAGCATTACATAATAAAACACAACTCCCCCGTAGGAAATGAATCCGGGAAGCTCTTTTTCTATCCCTATGGCTCTGTTGAATTCAAAAACACCTATAAGGCTTATCACAAGCATTGTTCCAAAAAGGAGATATCCTCCTGTGATATTGACCAAAAGAGCCAGGGCTACCAGTATGATTCCGCTGATTAGTCTTGTAATAAACATTTTACTTCACCTTTCCGAATCTTCTCTGACGGTTACTGTATTCCTCACAGGCCTTAAGGAGATCTTCCTTGCTGAATTCCGGCCACATGACATCAGTAAAGTAGAATTCTGCATAGGCAAGCTGCCAGAGAAGATAATTTGAGATTCTCTTCTCTCCGCCGGGCCTGATGAGCAGGTCCGGATCAGGAAGACCGGCTGTATCCAGTCGTTCTGTAAAAAGCTCCGCTGTTATATCCTCCGGTGTAAGTTCACCGGATTTAACCTCCACGGCAACTCGACGGATCGCTCTTACCAACTCATCTCTTCCACCGTAGTTTATGGCTATTGTAAAAGTTATTCCATCAAACTGGGCGGAATACTCCTCAAGTTCACAGATTCTTTCCTGAATATCCGGATCCAGCCCCTTCTTGTCGCCAATCACCCGAACCCTCATATTGTTGGTTTTACAGGTTTTCATGCAGCTTTTTAGATAATCCCTGAGAAGCTTCATAAGGGTGGATACTTCGTCTTTAGGTCTGGCCCAGTTCTCAGTTGAAAAAGCATACACCGTCAGATACTTAATTCCAATATCATAGGCCGCTCTCACGATAGTCTCTACATTCTTGCTTCCTACTGTGTGCCCATAGGTTCTGGGCATACCTTTACTCTTAGCCCAGCGGCCATTCCCGTCAAGAATGATGGCCACATGCTCCGGTACATTCATAAATCTGTCTCCAATACTGTTTTCTTATTAACGTCAAAAAAGGCTTCCCTTTTCAAGAAGCCTTTTAGTTTCTGTTTTACAACTGATTATACAGTCATGATTTCCTTGGATTTAGCCTCAATTTCCTTATCTACTGATGCGATGTACTTGTCAGTGATCTTCTGAAGCTCGTCTTCAAGATCCTTGATTCCATCCTCTGAGATCTCTGTACCCTTGAGCTTCTTAAACTTGTCCATTCCGTCTCGTCTGATGTTACGGATTGCAACCTTGGCTCCCTCACCTTTCTTCTTAACATCTTTAACGAGATCCTTACGTCTCTCTTCAGTGAGTTCCGGGAAAATAAGTCTCACGGATGAACCGTCGGTAGTGGGATTGATTCCGATATCAGCCATCTGAATAGCCTTGGAAATAGGCCCAATCATCTTCTTCTCCCAGGGGGCGATATTGATGACTCTCGCCTCAGGAACGCTGATATTTGCTACCTGCTGGAGAGGAGTGGGTACTCCATAGTAGTCTACTGTGATCCTGTCAAGGATGTGGGGGTTTGCACGTCCCGCGCGAATTCCATTGTATTCGTTGATAAGAGCTTTAATGGACTTCTCCATCTTCTCGTCGTAGATTTTAATTTTCTCGTTCATGATACAAGCCTCCGGTTATAAGGTGTTTTCTTTTACAACAGTATATCATCTGATAATTAACTATTCTACTGTTACTTTTGTTCCGGAAAAATCTCCGATCACAGTGTTCACAATACTGTTCTCCTCCTTGAGTCCGAAAACCAGGAGTGGAAGTTTATTCTCCATGGCAAGAATAGACGCGGTAAGATCGATAGCTGCAAGCTTCTTATCGATGATCTCCTGTATAGTGATCACATCATATTTGACTGCCTCAGGATTCTTTGCAGGATCACTGTCGTAAATGCCGTCAATGTTTTTGGCAAGGAGCAGTGCATCTGCATCGATCTCAATTGCTCTTAAGATCGCACCGGTGTCGGTGGAAAAATAAGGGTGACCGGTACCTCCCGCAAAAAAGATCACCTTACCCTCTCCCAGAGCCTTAACCGCTTTATCTTTAGAGAAAAGCTCTGTAAAAGCACCGCATGTAAAAGGTGTATACACTAAGGTATCCATACCCACGGATCTGAAGATCTCTGAAACATAAATACAATTCATAACTGTTGCCAGCATTCCGATCTGATCCGCCTTGGTTCTGTCAATATTGTTGCTGGATCTTCCTCTCCAGAAGTTGCCGCCTCCGGTGACGATTGCCACCTGGATTCCTGAATCACAAAGCTGTTTGACCTGCTTTGCAACTTCTGTGACAGTGCCTTCGTCAAAACCGGTCTTCTTATCTCCCGCCAGAGCTTCCCCGCTCAGCTTAAGCAAAATTCGTTTCATCTTAAAAGCCGCAGATTACTCTGCTCTCCTTTCGTTTTTGAATAAAACAATTATAACCGTATCAAAAATTATCCGCAACAATTTTGCCCCTGCTAATTTATGAAGGGCTTTGTGGTAGTTCCGGGCATGTAGTCATTTTTGAGGACCAGCATGATCTGAATTGCCTCAACTCTCTTACCCTGTCCGGTTCCTGCCGCCTGTCCGTTCTTAGCCCAATCCAGCCAGCCGTATGTCTGACAGTGGACTCTGTAGTAGACATCGTATTTCTGAGCCATGGTTCCGGTAAGATTGATCTTAATGGCACCTATTATGTGACCATCTTCCTCATATCCCGCAATCTGATTGTTGGACACCGCAGGGAACCACTTTGATTTGGCATTGTCATAGACACTGTAGCTAATTCCGCCGGAGTAAGGCTTAAGGCTTGTGAGCTGAATCTTTATATTCTCCAACCCCCTTGCCTGTCCGTAGGTACCGCAGACACCGCCTCCGTCAATTACGGAAGACCAATGGAAGCCGGTGTAGCCTCCAATGTCAGCCTGATACCTGATCATGGGCTGTTTGAAAGGCTGATCCGTGAGACCGGGAGCCGGACAATCTTTGTCAACAAGAACTATCTGGATGGCTTCCAGCCTGTAGCTGACACCGGTAGTTCCGGCGATCTCACCGTTCTTAGCCCAGTCAAGCCAGCCGTATCGCTGAGCATGTACTCTGTAGTAGACATCGAATTTGTTGGAAATATCTCCGGTTAGTCTTATCATAATGGCCTCCACCCGCTTTGACTCTCCGGTGGTTCCGGCCCGGGCTCCGTCTTTTGCCCAATCTTTCCAACCGTAAGTCTGACAGTGGACCTTATACTCAATTCCTCCGGTGTAGGGACAGTCCTCATCTAACTTTATCATGATTGATTCAAGCCGCTTGGATTCCCCGGTGGTTCCAGCACTCTCTCCGTCAGCAACCCAGTCAAGATCTCCGTAAGTCTGGGCATGTACAGAATAACTCAGATAATTGTAGCGCTTGTAAGGCTCCTCAGTGGAACCGGGCGCAGCTCCTCCTTTTGGAACCAGCACGATCTCAAAGGCTTCCATTCTGTAACCGAAGTCAGAGTTGCCTGCGGGGCTTCCGTTTTTGGTCCAACCAAGCCATCCAAGCTGCTGACAGTGAGCTCTGTAGTATACGTCGTAATTAAACTCCATACTTCCGGTGAGTCTCACCTTTATCGCTCCGATAGAGGAAGTATCCGAGGCATTTCCCGCAACTGCTCCGTCAGCCTTATAATCCTGCCAGCCTGATCCATTTAGGTAAACACTGTATTCTACTGAACCGGAATAGGATGGATTATTAAGCTTTATCTTCACCGCACCGATTTGCTTTGAAGCACCAGTGGTACCTGAAGTAGCCTTATCACACACTTCCTCCTGCCAGCCTTGGCCCTGAACATAGGAGCTGTATACTATGCTGTTTTTGCCGGGAGTAACCGGATTTTCCGGTTCCGTTATGGTTCCGCCGCTTCCGGAGATCACCTTGGTGATGTAGCTTTTGCTTGCATAACCGTAGTTCTTTGAAAAATCATATACACCAGTGGAGGAATCCACTCCAGTCCTGCTGCTGTTGAGCACACCGTCACTCTGGATTTTATAGAAAGTACCGGATTCACCAAGAATGATAACCGGATATGTGTGACTAACTCCGGTGGTGTAGATCTTTGATGATGAGGTGCTGGCCTCCGCTCTGATATTAAGATCCGTAAAGGAATTCAGCATATCCTTGATTCCAATTGTATAACGACCTTTATCGGTCCCGCCCATAGCTGTATCCAAACGATAGGCTGTAGCTGCGTTTTTCTCTCCCCAGTAGGGATCGCTGGCATAATGCCAGTTCATTCCCACAGATTTGTTGCCAAGACATGCTCCCTTATAATAGGTATATCCGGGTCTTAAGTACTGTTTTGAGAGGTAACGGCTGGAATACTCCGTAATACACTCACTTACAGTGGCAAAGGAGTTTGCCGAACCTGCCGGGTTAGTGTCCACTGCATTAATACCAAAAAGGTTGTTCTTGGTCTGGGAAATATTGCTGGCTCCCCAGGCAGATTCATTAGCCGCTATACCTGCCATCAAAAGGGCATTGGTTCCATACTTATTCTGACAATTTACCAGATCACTTCCGATATCCCTCATCTTGGAGGATGAGGATACGATATTGTTGATAGCTGTGTTAAACTGAGATGCCGAATAAACAGCAGTACTTCTAAAAGGAAGGAACTGGTAATAATTATAAAAAGGCGAGCCTGAGTTAACTGATGATGTTCTCACACCTTTAGTATAATCTGAGAGCATTGTGTCATAATCCGAATAAAAGTAATGACCGTCATAGCTGTAGTACTTAGTCCCGGAGCTGATATATGAAGGACAGGTTCCGTTATTCAGATTTACACTGCCAACAGCAGTATATATGTGATGCTTTAAAAGTCCGCTTTCAGAATAATAATAGCTGTACCCGGAAAGAGCATCCAATGTAGTCACATTTACTTTGGACTCATCTACAAGACCTGTTACACCGGAGATCATAAACTTAACTTTTCCGGACTCAGTTCCCAGATAAGCACCTTCTCCGGCATAGGCTCCGTTCAAATAACCGCTTCTACCAGTCTCCGCCTCAGTGTAACTAATGGTAGTACTGGAACTGACCGCTGCACCGGAAGCATCATGGGTAAAGTCAACCACCGGCGAACCCAAAGCAAAAGTCCTTGCGTAGGTGGTAATCTCCTCTACACCTTCCTGCTGCATATAGATCAGGTCCACATTGTCACTGTCATTCATCACCTGATGAGGGTTCTCATCCGGTACTGCTGAAAAGTCTTCCGGTTCACTTTCCACCGGCATAGTCTCTGTTGACTCACCGGTTTCCTCCTCCTGTTCCAACGTCTCTGTGATCTCCAACGGCTGGGATACACCTTCTGTTTCCTCCGGTTCCTCAGCAAAAGCCGAATATGAAGGAATGACCATCGCTGCCGCGAGCAATAATGCAATTATAGATTTGATTTTTCTCTTCATCTCAAACTCTCCATTTTCACTCTCAATTATCGAGTTGTGCTTCCAAAGCCACCATTACGTTTCATAGTAGCAGAATCATCTTCTGTCAGCAGGTAAGGGATAAATATCCCCTGAACAAATCCACTGAATTGACTCACCTGCAATTCCTTATTTTGATTAGTGTCATTAGTGATTCTCACAAAGATATGCCCTTCATTATCCGAATAATAGTAATCACTGTCGATAATTCCAACGGTGTTATTCAGCTGCATTCTGTATTTAAAACCAAGTCCGCTTCTGGGAAAAAGCATGAGAACACAGTCATCTCTCATCTTAGCTCTGATTCCGGTTGGAATGGTTATGGTCTCCCCCGGAGCAACATTCAGGTCTACCGGAGAAAAGAAGTCGTAGCCGGCAGAGCCCACAGTCGCTCTTCTCGGCAAAGGTAGTTCTCTGAAAATCTCCTTTGCAGCTGTCTCATCCACACCAAAAGCTGAAATAAGCTCCTTGACGAAATTTGATTCCGAAACCTTCTCAAACCTAATTATATCCTTCATTATTCTTCCCTCTGTCTTTGATTCTATCTAAAAAACAAGTTATTATTAAAATTTTTCTGCCGTTGCGCTTATTTTTAAGCATTTCCCCCCGGATGTCAAGTGCCCCCGGATGTATCTTAAGATTATCTTCAGGTTGCTTTTTCAACCATAAAAATTCCCCGAACCAGTAGTTCGGGGAATAAAGTGCGTGTTATTTTATCTCCATCATGAGTTCAAGAAGCTTCGTGTGATCCAATGCTTCGGTATAGATATCCACCTGTTCTCCATCTCTATTAAAAAGAACAGTGGACGGTCTCTGTTTCAGACCATATCTGTCTTTCGTTAGCTTATCTGTATCGTAGAGCACTTTGAAGGACAGATTCAATTCGTCAATATTATCCTGAACGGCCTCAACTGCAGCCACCTCATATCTGATGGAGTTTATAGCTATGATATCAATCTCATCTCCATATTCATTGTAGGCCTCTTCCAGTGCAAGAAGATCTTCCTTGTAGTGGGCGCTGTTTTTGCTGATAGTGAAGACGTAAATTATCATCGGCCGTCCGTCACCCTCCACAAGCTCAATAGGTGCCCCATCCTTATCGTATAGCCTGATTGAACGGGAACTTTTTGTGGTGTCGGCATCCGCCTGATCTGCTTTCTGCTTATTAAATGCAGAAACTGTCATAAGACCTGCCCCTATTATAGCTACAACTACAAGGAGGGCTATCCAGATTCTGTTGCTTTTATTAACTTCCATTGATCACCTCAAAAAGATCTATAACTCGTAAGGAGTAACCTGATATACATAGTAATTCAGCCAGTTTGAATAAAGGGTATTGGCATGTGCCCTCCAGGAAAGAACCGGCCTGTTATTGGGATCATCTCCGGGATAATAGTTCTTGGGCATATCTATGTCCAGGCCTTTGGCCAGATCCCGCTTGTATTCTTTATCCAGAGTGATTCTGTCATATTCCGGATGTCCCATGCTGAAAATTCTTTTCCCGTCCTCCGCAATGACTAAAGATACTCCCGCCTCCTCAGATTCCGCAAGGATTGTCAGGCGATCATCCGCCTCGATATCTTCTTTTCTTATAGTTGTATATCTGGAATGAGGAGCCATGAACACATCATCGTAACCTCTTACAAGAGGCGTCTTACGGTTCATTACTCTATTCTCAAAGATTCCGAAAAGCTTTTTATCCATAAGGACTTTCTGGATTCCATAGAAATAGTAAAGCCCCGCCTGAGCACCCCAGCAAAGGAAAAGAGTTGAGGTGACATGGGTTTTGGTCCACTCAAATATCTCTGTCAGTTCAGGCCAGTAATCCACTTCCTCAAACTCCAAAAGTTCTATCGGCGCTCCGGTGATGATCATTCCATCATATTTGTTGTGTTTGATATTTTCATAGCGCTCATAGAATTTGTTGATATGGCTTGCCGATGTGTGGCTGGCCTCATGGGTTGCAGTGGTTAAAAAACTCAGATCCACCTGCAGTGGTGTGTTTGAGAGAGATCTGATAAGCTGCAGCTCTGTGTCCTCCTTGAGAGGCATAAGGTTTAAAAGAATTATCTTAAGAGGACGAATATCCTGGTGAAGCGCCCGGGTCTCATCCATTACAAAAACATTTTCTCTTTCAAGTATCTCAAGAGCAGGTAGATCACTCTGCACTCTTATTGGCATCGTCTGTGCCCCCTTTTATTCGTTGATTCATTTTGCCCTGATCGTCAATACTAATAAGATCCACATATTTCTCAGGATCTGTGGATATCTTTTTGCGTTTCAACCGATCATCGACAATCAGATTTACGGTATAGGAAATCACTGCAAAAACCGGAACACCGAAAAGCATTCCGATAAAACCAAAGAGTCCCCCGAACAGCAGAATTGAAACCACCACCCAAAAAGGTGATAATCCTGTGGAATCCCCAAGGATCTTCGGTCCAATATAGTTACCGTCCAGCTGCTGCAAAAGCAATACGAAAATTGCAAAGTACAGACCCTGAATCGGGTCTTCCAGTGCAATCAGCAAAACAGAAGGCACTGCACCGATGTATGGACCAAAAAACGGTATGACGTTGGTCACACCTATGATCACGGAAACCAGAAGGGTGTTGGACTCAGAGAACCCAAAAATCGACATTCCAAGAAAACACAGAACTCCAATGATAAGAGAGTCTATGATTTTTCCGCTGATGAATCCCCCAAAGATCTGGTTGCTTTTTCTTGTGAGATGAAGAATAAAGTTAGCCTTCTCATTTGGAACGATGGCAAAAAGAAGCTTCTTTGCCCCTGCCGTAAATCGTTCCTTTGATCCAAGAATATAAGCTGCAATGATCACACCGATTATCATATCAAAAATTGTTCCAACAACACTGAACAGACCCTCAGCCAGAGATTCCATAATGGTATTCAGTTTTGTCCAAAGATCGGTTTTCAACCACTGCTGCAAAAACTCATTAGCTTTCTCCACAAGGGTCTTGGCAATAATACCCAGCTGGCTCTTGGTATCGATCTCCTGAACTTTTTCTACCAGTGCATTCAGCTCTCTGGGCAGGATGAAGATAAGACGTCTTATTGTCCTCACCAGTTCAGGAATGATCATGTTGAAAAGGAGCACAATGATAAAGATAAGGACCATTATCGCTACAAGTATTCCTGCCATTCGGATCCGTCTTTGAAATTTCTTCTTATCCGCCGCTTTCTTCTCGAACTTCGCCGTCAGAAACTTCTCTACTTTCCTCACTATGGGCATAAGCAGGTAAGCAAACACACAGCCGTACCATACAGGTGCAAGGGTGCTCACCACAAGACTTAGTCCTGCATAGATGTGGGATATGTTCGCCAGAACAAAATACAGTGCAATACAAGCAGCCACTACCAGGAAGTTTGTCAACCCCCTGGTAAAGCTGGCTCTAATCTTTGATTTTTGATTTCCAATCTTGCTGTAATCGAATTCTTCCATGCTTATTTGGACTCTTCTTTATACTCTTCTCTGATAGCTTTAGTACGGATTTCCTCAAGGATATCGCTTATGAATACATCAAGATCTTTCTGTCCCTCGTCTCCAAGGAATCTGCTTCTTACTGAAACAACCTTCTCCTCTTCTTCCTTAGCCCCGACAACCAACATGTAAGGAAGTCTTGCCTTTCTGGCTTCGCGGATCTTGTATCCGATCTTCTCACTTCTGTTATCCACAGTTGCATCGATTCCGGCTTTTCTTAAGCGGGCAAGAACCTGGTTGGCATAGTCGGAGTATTTCTCAGAAATAGGAAGAACTCTAACCTGCTCAGGACATAACCATGTAGGGAATTTTCCGGCATAGTGTTCGATAAGCCATGCAAGGGTGCGCTCATAACAACCCATAGATGTACGGTGAATGATCCAGGGACGTGTCTTAGCTCCGGTTTCATCGATATAGTACATTCCGAACTTTTCTGCGGAAGCGCAGTCAAGCTGAATAGTTACCATTGTATCTTCCTTGCCGTAAACATTCTTGGCCTGAATATCGATCTTAGGCCCGTAGAAAGCTGCCTCATCGTCAGCTTCATCAAATTTAATGCCATTCTTGATCATGACATTTCTGAGGTAATCCTGAGTACTGTTCCAATACTCTTCGTCTCCAAGGTACTTCTCTTTATTGTTGGGATCCCACTTGGAAAGGCGGTATTTAACATCTCCGTCAAGTCCAAGGGTTTTCATTACATAGTTTGCAAGTTCAACACAAGCTGTGAGTTCCTGTTCTGCCTGATCAGGTCTCATTATTATATGAGCCTCAGTGATAGTGAACTGACGCACTCTTGTAAGTCCGTGCATCTCGCCGGAATCCTCATTTCGGAAAAGTGTTGAAGTCTCACTCATTCTGTAGGGCAGATCCCTGTATGAATGCTGATCGTTCATGTATACATAGTACTGGAAAGGACAGGTCATAGGACGCAGAGCCATTACTTCCTTGCCTTCAGACTCCTGGTTGAGAATGAACATTCCATCCATGTAATGATCCCAGTGTCCGGAGATCTTGTAGAGATCTGACTTTGCCATAAGGGGAGTTCTGGTACGAACATAACCCCATTCATTATCCTCAAGATCCTCTATCCAACGCTGAAGCTTCTGAATCATCTTGGTTCCCTTGGGTGTAAAAAGAGGAAGTCCCTGTCCGATAACATCAACCGTTGTGAAAAGCCCCATCTCTCTGCCAAGCTTGTTGTGATCTCTCTTCTTGGCTTCTTCAAGCGCTTTAAGATGCTCTTCCAGTTCTTCCTTAGTGGGAAAAGCTGTGCCGTAGATACGGGTAAGCATCTGGCGGTGCTCATCACCTCTCCAGTATGCACCTGAAGATGAAAGAAGCTTGAAAGCTTTGATCTGCTTTGTATTCATAAGGTGAGGACCTGCACAAAGGTCAGTGAATCCGCCCTGTGAATAGAAGGAAATGATCGCATCCTCGGGAAGATCCTGGATGAGTTCAACCTTATAGGGTTCTTCCTCTGACGTCATTCTGTCAATTGCTTCATTTCTGGGAAGAATAAACTTCTCCAGCTTACAGCCCTTCTTGATGATACGCTTCATCTCAGCCTCAATCTTATCGAGATCCTCTCTTGTAAAAGGTGCGTGTTCGAAGTCGTAATAGAAACCGGTATCGATAGAAGGTCCGATAGCTACTTTGGCATCAGGGAAAAGGTTGAGGACTGCCTCAGCCATTACATGGGATGTTGTATGACGCAGGGTAGCAAGACCCTCAGGATCTTTAACAGTCAGGATTTCGAGACAGCAGTCACTATCAACGGTAGTTCGCAGATCCACCACTTTCCCATCTATCTTACCTGTAGTGGCATTGCGTGCCAGTCCTTCGCTGATATCTGCTGCAATTTCATAAACCGTCATAGGTGCAGCATACTCTCTGACACTTCCGTCTTTCAATGTGATTTTCATTTACTTGCGTCTCCTCTCTTTTATTATATATTCTTTCCTTATTCCCTTATTTATACTATAATTACTAAAGAAATTCGGAAAGGATCTTACTATGGATAAAATCAAACGAATCGTCGCCATGATCGCCGTTGTTATTCTTGCAGGGCTCTATGGGGCAACATTATTCTTTGCAATTACCGACAATACAGCTACTATGAGAATGTTCTCACTATCTGTGGTTGCAACTGTTATCATCCCTGTATTCATGTACATTTATATGCTAATCTACAGAAGAATGAAAGATGATGTATCCGCAAATTCAATGGATGGTTCAGACTCCTCAGATGAGAAATAGCCGGCAATTGCCCTGATATTTTAGTTTATCAGCAGAATAATACCTTGTCAAACAAGGAAGTTTAATATGTTCTGACAACGCAGCCTTTATTGGCTGCGATTTTCTTTTTTCTTGAAAGCTGATATCTCAATCGACTGTTACGATCATACCTTGAGGCATTTGGAAGAAGTTTTTGTCTTATATATGCAAACGTCACCTCTTCTCCCTGATTAGCCAGCATCAGGAGAAGCTTCTCCAAAAGCCTTCTGCTGTCAGGATGAATCAGCTCATCCGCAGGACCTCTTCTGTAATATTCCAAAGGGCTGCTGTCTTTATACAAAGAACCCTGATAATTCTTAGATGCGGCAATACGATCCATAAACATTTCCACCACATACCTTACCGGCATGTACATTCCTTTCAGCCCCATCCCCGCTTCAATATTGTAATCAATCCAGTACTCATAATGGTGTTTATTTCGACCCTTGTGGTGAAGCCAGGCGGTGGACACGCCTTTAGTCTCTCTCTCTGCATTGTTAGGGCTTCTGTCTCCCTGATAGTATTTGCATCCCACAAAAAACTCAGAGGGGGTATATTTCGAAAGATCGTGAAGGATACCCTGACGATAAAGCCCAACCTTAAAGCACCCTTCCATAACCAGCAGTTTATGTCTGGTAATAGTCTTAAAATGATTGATCGTATTTCTAAAATAGTTTACCAAAATCACACCTTAAAAAATGGCAGTGCGGCTTAACGCCGACACTGCCGCAGAAAAAACAGATTATAATGCTTTGCCTTCGCTGCCAAGAACTGTCTTGATCTTATGAGCAACTACATCTTTAACATTCGCACGTCCAACCTTGAGATACTCTCTGGGATCGAATGCCTCGGGCTTCTCGAAGAGAACCTTTCTGATACCTGCTGTCATTGCAAGTCTTAAGTCTGAATCGATGTTGATCTTACAAACTGCAGACTTGGCTGCCTGTCTGAGCATATCTTCTGGAATACCGATAGCATCCGCAAGGTTACCACCGTTCTCCTGAATGATCTTAACGTATTCCTGAGAAACTGAAGAAGCACCGTGAAGTACGATAGGGAATCCGGGAAGTCTTCTTGCAACTTCATCAAGAATATCAAATCTTAACTGGGGTTTCTGGCCGGGCTTAAACTTGTATGCGCCATGGCTGGTTCCGATTGCGATCGCTAGAGAATCCACACCGGTTCTGGTTACAAATTCTTCTACTTCGTTAGGATTTGTAAACTGAGCATCTGCATCAGATACGTTTACATCATCCTCAATACCTGCCAGTTTGCCAAGCTCAGCTTCAACAACCACGCCGTGAGCGTGAGCATATTCAACAACCTTCTTTGTAAGTTCAATATTCTCTTCGAATCCGTATTTGGAGCCGTCGATCATTACTGATGTGAATCCGCCGTCGATGCAATCCTTGCAGAGTTCAAAGCTGTCACCGTGATCGAGGTGGAGAGCGATAGGAATATCGGACTCCGCAATTGCAGCTTCAACAAGTTTAGTAAGATAAGTGTGATTAGCGTACTTTCTTGCACCTGCAGAAACCTGAAGGATAACCGGTGACTTAAGCTCGTTGGCAGCTTCTACGATTCCCTGTACAATTTCCATGTTGTTAACATTAAATGCACCGATAGCATATCCTTCTTCATATGCCTTGCGGAACATTTCTGTTGTTGTGACTAAAGCCATAACTACCTCCTGAGATTAAAAATAGTTTCTAACAATTGATGATGAAATAATACTCGATTAGGATTACTCTTTAAGTTCACGAACAAAGTTGATCATCTTGATCTCATCTGCTTTGTTTGAGCAGAAGATCTCATACTCATCACCATGTTCCTTAGAAAGCTCGCCGATTGCCATGTATCTTGAAAGAACGGACTTGAGGTTAAACTCTTCTGTTCCGTCTGCTGAGCAAAGATAAACATCACCTTCGCATGAATCAACGGCGTTCCAGAATAATTCGATATCTTCGCTGTCTTTTAAATATCTCATAGTGCCTCCTTTACTACAAAGAATTGAAATTTGAATTCCACTAAATTATAACACAAAAGATTGCTTTTTGAACCACTATCTTTTATAATTTATCTTGGTTTGATATGGAATGCGTATCACGCATTTAGGAGAATTTATTAAGAACATCAAGGAGGAGACAATATGTCTAAATATGATTGGGGAACATTTGGATTCCACATTCCCGAAATCATGGTTCCTGCTGAGGGAACAGATTACAGCAAGTGGGCTGTAGTTGCTTGTGACCAGTTTACTTCAGAGCCCGAGTACTGGGATGAAGTAGAGTCCATCGTAGGTGATGCTCCCTCTACACTTCGTCTTATGCTTCCTGAGCTCTATTTGGACAAGCCCGGCGAAGCTGAGAAGATCGTTGCTATCCGCAAAGCTATGACAGATTACCTCGACAACGGTATCCTGAGAAAGCTCCCTGCCGGCTGCATGCTTGTTAAGAGAACAGCTGAAGGAAGAAGCCGTCTTGGTCTTGTTATCGCTACAGACCTTGAGAGCTATGATTACAACAAAGGATCTCAGTCACTTACCCGTGCTACTGAGGGAACAGTTGTTGAGCGTATTCCGCCTCGTCTCAGAATCCGCGAAGGCGCTCCCATTGAGATGCCTCACATCCTTATCCTTATTGACGATCCTGACAAGAGTGTTATCGAACCCCTTGTAAATGCACCTTCAGAGCTCATCTATGACACAGACCTTATGCTTGACGGCGGTCATGTATCCGGTTCATTTATTGCTGAGAAGGATCTTGAAGGAATGAAGGATGCTCTTTCAGCACTTTATGACAAGGCTGTTGAGAAATATGGTGAAGGTCATGTAATCTTCCAGGCTATGGGTGACGGAAACCACTCTCTTGCTACAGCTAAGGCTAACTGGGAGAACCTCAAGAAGACTCTTTCTCCTGAAGAACAAGCTACACATCCTGCACGTTATGCTCTTTGTGAGATCGAGAACGTACATGATGACGGTATCGTATTCGAACCTATCCACCGTGTGATCACAGCTAAGAATGGCCAGAGTGGTATGGATCTTGTAAATGAGACAGTTGAACTCCTCAACGAGCAGAATGAGAAGGCTTACCTCTCAGATTGCTCATGCTGTGCTCCCGAAGGTTCCTTCGTAATTCCTTACCTTGCAGGCGACAAGAAGGGTTATGTAATCGTTGAAGGCCCTAAGAGCAAGCTTGCAGTTGGTGCTCTCCAGAACGCACTTGACGTAATGGTTAAGGAACGCAAGGACACAGACATCGACTACATTCACGGAACAGCTGCAATCGAGAAGCTTTCCGCAGTAGAAGGCAATGCCGGATTCATGCTTCCTGCAATGGATAAGGCTGACCTCTTCCCTGCAGTTGCAGGCGATGGTGCTCTTCCTCGTAAGACATTCTCCATGGGTGAAGCTAACGAGAAGCGTTACTACATCGAGAGCCGTTACATTGGCTAATATTCTTTAAAACTTGTATGGCACCGATCATACGATCGGTGCCATTTTTTGTAAGAGCAACGAGCAAAAGTCCGGGTTTGCCCGGACCTTTGCGACTGCATACAATCTCAGAAGTGCCCATCGGGCACTTCTGATTATTAAAAGAATCACTTCTGTTCTATTTACCAAAAAAGATTTCTCCCGCCACAGTAGCCAAACACCCTGCAGCGATCATAATGTCCGCCAGATTAAAAACAATATTTCTCAAACGGGAAGGGCCCTTTGCCAGCTGAAGATAATCTACCACATAGCCTCTTCGCACTCTATCAATAGTGTTGCCTACCGCTCCAAAAGCTGCCAAAGCAACCCCTATACGCTGCAAACCTGAAGTTCCTCTGATCATTTCAAACAACCAGCAAATCACGATCACAACTGTCAACATCAAGCTGATATTTCTTACTGTGTCCGGCCGGTCATCCATTCTGTTGAGAGCAAACCCCTTGTTATGCATTTTTCTTATGACTACTCTGCCTCCCAAAACCGGCCGTCTCTCTGAAAATGAGCAATTATCTTCGACATATTTTTTTGCAAAAATGTCCGCTGTCAAAAAGGCAGCGGACAAACCTGTGCTAAGCATTTTCTGATTCCTTATCAGTTTCCTCTGATGATTCTACCTCTTCGGCTTCGGACTCCTCATCCTCACAGCCATCAGCACATTCCTCAGACTCAGGGTCAGATTCATCTACATCGTCCTCATCATCAAAATCTTCGTCAAGATCGATATCATCCTTGAGCTGAATGTTGATAATATCTTCATCAATCTGCTCAATAAAGTTCATCTGGTCGTTGATCTGCTCGCAGTGAGCCATTGCCTCCTCATCCAGGGCTTCCCCCTTCTGATATCTGGCAAAAACTAATTTACCAAGCTCAACATACTCATTCTTGATCGCACGCTTTGCATTTCTCTTCTGACTCTTAAGCCCCTGAATTGTAATTACCTCGTCCGCCTTCTTACTCACAACGTCAATAGTTTCTTTAACTCTCTGGGTAAGCTCATCAATAAATTCACTCATAACTACACCTCCGTTTTAATAAAGTATACTCCGGGTACAAGGGAGTGTAAACCGGTTTATCACTGCTTACATTCAAGCGCCGGACAGCCTCTCATCTCAATCTGGGGACCACCGGTGCCGTTTATATAGTTTCCGGTAATGGTGACTTTGCCTATATTATCATCCTTAGGAATCTCATACATGATATCCAGCATGAACTCTTCTATCACCGCCCGAAGAGCTCTCGCTCCGGTATCCTGCTCCATGGCTTTTTGTGCAATCGCTCTATAGGCACTCTCATCAAAAAGAAGCTGTACCTCATCCAGTTCCAAAAGCTTCTGATACTGTTTCAGAATCGCATTTCGAGGCTCTTTGAGTATCTTAATAAGCATCTCCTCTGTGAGAGATTCCAAAGGCACAATAACCGGAAGACGTCCAAGAAACTCCGGAATCATTCCAAACTTCCGCAGGTCCTCTACTTTAACTTTCTTCTGGAGATTCTTGTCATTATCGTACCGGTTCTTGAGTTCTGAATTGAATCCCATGGAGGAATTCTTCAGGAGTCTCTCTTTAATAATGTTATTCAAATCCGGGAAAGCACCGGCGCAGATGAAAAGAATATTCTTAGTATTTACCGTCACCATGGGCACCATTGCATTTTTGGAACTGGCACCTACAGGGACTTCTACCTCCGCTCCCTCAAGGAGCTTGAGCATGCCCTGCTGAACCGACTCTCCGCTCACATCTCTCTGGCTGGTGTTGATCTTCTTGGCAATCTTATCGATCTCATCAATAAAGATAATACCTCTCTCAGCTTTCTCCACATCATTGTCCGCCTCAGCAAGCAGCTTACTGACTACACTTTCAATGTCATCGCCGATATAGCCCGCCTCCGTCAAGGAGGTGGCGTCGGTTATAGCCAGAGGCACATCCAGGATTCTTGCCAATGTCTTGACTATGTAGGTCTTACCGCTTCCCGAGGGACCGACCATGAGCATGTTAGACTTCTCGATCTCAATATCATCCCCCTTATCGGAGGTAATCCGCTTATAGTGATTGTAGACCGCTACTGAGATAGCTTTCTTGGCATAGTCCTGTCCGACAATATACTCGTCCAGACTCGCTTTGAGTTTGTGAGGCGCAGGGATATCCTTCATCGAAAGCTGAAATTCTTCTTCCTTCTTCTTGTCATGCTTCTTGATCCTTTGTTTCTGAGGAATCGGGGGAACCTGATTCCCGAAATCCATCATGTTGAATCCCGGATATCCCATTAACTGTGAATAGTCTATGTTTCCCTGATCAAAGCTGTCAAAACTCCTCTGGAGGCAGTCCGTACACACACAAAAGCCATTTGGAATCGTTATCATCCTGTCAACCTTGCTCTCAGGTCTGTGACATATAAGACACACCTTCTCGTATTCTTCAGACTGTTCGTCGTTAATCACTTCTTCAAGTTCTTCTCTGTTGTTATTATCTTCCATACTGTCTCCTAATGTTCATTTATCATTGAAAGGAACTCTTCCTCTGTTATTACGGGGATTCCAAGTTCAGCTGCCTTCTTGTTCTTTGAAGAACCGGAAGTGCTGTCATTGTTGATAAGAAAATCCGTGTTCTTGCTTACGGAAGAAGCAACCTTGCCGGCAAGACTCTCTATCCGGGATTTCAACTCGTTCCGATTCTTAAAATGTACCACACTTCCCGTTATAACAAAAGTCTTATCCTTGATGGGGGACTCTTCAGACACTGTCTCTTTCTCAAGGTTCAGCTCTTTGAGGAGCCCATCCAGAACTTCGTTGTTGTATCCCTTTGAAAAATAATCTACCATTCCCTCCGCGATAACACTGCCAACGGATTCTATTTGAGAGAGCTCCTCCACGCCGGCATTTCGAACTTGCATAAGGTCTCCCCCAAATCCCTTCAGGATCGTCTTAGCCGTAGCCAGACCTACATTGGGAATTCCAAGGGAAAAGAGCACTTTGGCAGGTGTTGTCGCCCTGGATTTTTCTATCGCATCTATCAGATTATTATAGGATTTCTCTCCAAACCCTTCCATAGCGCAGATCTCATCACGATATCGATCCAGATGATAAAGATCCTTGAATTCTCTGATAAAACCTTCGGAGATAAACTTCTCCAAAGTAGCCTCCGAAAGCCCGGCAATGTTCATAGCATCCCTTGAGACAAAGAGAGCGAATCTCTTGATCTTCTTAGCCGGGCACTCCTCATTGGTACAATACAGTGCCTTGGCTTCCCCCACCCGGGAGATTCTCGTGGTTCCTCCACACACAGGGCATTTGTCCGGAATCTCCAGATTGCTGCTTCTCGTATAATTCTCCTCGATCTGAGGAATTATCATATTCGCCTTGTATACCGAGACTTCATCCCCGATACCTATCTGCAGACTTTCAAGAATGCTCAGATTGTGAAGACTCGCCCTGGAAACAGTCGTCCCTTCGAGTTCCACCGGATCAAAGATTGCCACCGGATTAATAAGTCCGGTTCTGGAAGCACTCCACTCTATCTCCTTTATAAAGGTTCTTGCTGTCTCATCCTGCCACTTAAAGGCAAAAGAATCTCTCGGATACTTTGCTGTAGTGCCAAGGGAAGCACTGTACTCAAGATCCTCATAGGTGAGCACCAATCCATCTGAAGGTATATCGTAGGACTCTATCTTATGAGAGAAGAATTCAACCTTCTCCCTCAAGTTGTCTCGGTTCACTAAGTAATGCTCCACTACGGAAAATCCCTGTTCTCTCAGAAACTTAAACTGTCGGTTCCTTGAATTTTCGAAATCAACTCCCTCTGCTTCTACCAATGAAAAAGCATGAAACTGAACACTTCGTTCAGCTGTCACCGCACTGTTCTTCTGCCTTACGGAACCGCTGCAAAGGTTTCTGGGATTCTTATACTTTGCCTCCGCTTCCGGCATGCTCTCATTTATTCTATTGAAATCCGAATAGCTGATTACCGCCTCACCTCTGAGAACAAGCTTCCCGTCAAAGGGTATCCTGCCAGGCAGATTAATAAAAGCCCTGGCATTAGGGGTTATAACCTCACCAACAATGCCATTACCTCTTGTCACTGCTTTCACCAGTTCGTTGTGTTCATAGGTAAGGACAATAGTCAGACCATCAAGCTTCCAGGATATTATTCCGGTGTTCTCTCCCAGAAATCCTTCCAGCTCATCGATACTCTTAGTCTTATCCAGTGAAAGCATTGGTCTATCATGAGACTCCTTGGGTAGTTCACTTATGACCTCATAGCCGACCTTTACAGTAGGACTTGAGGCAAGCACGATTCCCGTCTGAATCTCAAGTTCTTTGAGCTCGTCATACAGTCTGTCGTACTCGTAGTTAGACATTATCTCCTCAGCACCCTGATAGTATGCCCTGGATGCCTCATTGAGAACACTGTTCAGCTCTTTCATTCTTGCAATTTGGGTTTCTGAATTATTCTTCATTAATCTGTTCCTTTTTTAGAAATGCCGGAAGATTGGTGGAACCAATAAGCAGTCGATCCAATTCCTGCATTTCCTGATCGGTTAATACCCTGTACTCCCCGACTTTAAGTCCTCCAAGTTCAATATTCATAATTCTCACTCTTCTGAGTTCAACAACCTTGTAGGAAAAAACCTCACACATACGACGAATCTGTCGATTAAGTCCCTGAGTGAGAATAATCCGGAATGTGTACTTGCCTATCCGGCTGACCTTACAGGGCTTGGTTACTGTGTCAAGTATATGAACACCCTCTGACATCCTCTTCAGGAAGTCTTCGGTAATCTCCCTGTCAACCTTTACAATGTACTCCTTGTCATGGTTATTGCTTCCTCTCAATATACGATTCACAATATCACCGTTGTTGGTGAGAAGAATAAGTCCCTCTGACTCCTTATCCAGCCTCCCTATGGGGTATACCCGGTCCTTATAGTTGACCGCCTGTTCAATATTTCTTACTCCCTTTCGTTTCTCGCTGGTACAAACCACTCCCCTGGGTTTATTGTAGGCCAACAATACCTTCACCGCTCTTGGTACGATCTTCTTTCCTTTAACAATAACGGTCTGATTCGGAAATATCTTCATCCCCATGACAGCTCTTACTCCGTCTACCTTAACACTTCCGGATTCAATAAGCCGATCTGCCTCTCTTCTTGAACAGACCCCGCTGTCACTCAGGTATTTATTTAAACGAATAGCTTCCTTCTCTGTCATCTGTATATCCTTTATCGGTTGTAATAGAACTAATTATAAAGTATTAAACCATAATAACAACCAACTTTATTTTCTTTTTATTTATTTTACAAAATTATTAGCACTCTTGTCAAATGAGTGCTAATTATCTATTGACTTTTGTTTTCCACGGGATTATTATTCCTATCAACGGTACAAATTTATCATACTAAGGAGTGATATTTATGTCAGAAACCAGACACGGCAGCCTGTCCATCAACAGTGAGAATATTTTTCCCATAATTAAGAAATGGCTATACTCTGACCACGATATTTTTCTCAGAGAGCTTGTGAGCAATGGCTGCGATGCAATTACCAAACGTAAGAAACTTAACCTTGCCGGAGTTTCGGAACTTCCTGAGAATTACAAGGGCAAAGTCGAGGTTACAGTAAATTCCAAGGATAAGACTATTACCTTTTCTGATAATGGTATTGGTATGACCGGGGAGGAAGTGGATACCTACATCAACCAGATCGCTTTTTCCGGGGCAGAGGAATTCCTTAAGAAATACCAGGATAAGGCAGGCGGCGACCAGATTATCGGACATTTCGGACTTGGTTTTTATTCGGCTTTTATGGTTGCCGATGAGGTAACCATCAATACTCTCTCCTGCACAGAAGGTGCAGCTCCGGTATTTTGGAGTTGTGACGGAGGTTCAGAGTTCGAAATGAGCGAAGGCACCCGAACCGAAGTGGGAACCGAGATTACCCTCTACCTCAACAGTGAATCCTATGAATTCTGTAATGAATTCAGGGTGAGAGAAGTGCTTGAGAAGTATTGTTCTTTCATGCCGGTAGAAATCTTCCTTATCAATGAGGACAAGGAAGTCAAAGAAGGAGAAGCACCCGAGGAGCCCAGTTCAGTCAGTGATCCCAACCCGCTTTGGAGCAAGCAGCCTTCCGAATGTACTGAAGAGGAATATAAAGAATTCTATAAGAAAGTATTCCATGACTACAGAGAACCTCTTTTCTGGATCCACTTAAACATGGACTACCCCTTCAATTTAAAAGGTATTCTTTACTTCCCCAGAATCAATCTTGAGTATGAGTCCGCAGAGGGTGTGATAAAACTCTACAACAATCAGGTGTTTATAGCTGACAATATCAAAGAGGTTATCCCTGATTTCCTTTTGCTGCTTAAGGGTGTCATCGACTGTCCTGACCTCCCGCTTAACGTTTCCCGAAGTGCTCTTCAAAACGATGGTTTCGTAAAAAAGATTGCCGATTACATCACTAAGAAAGTGGCCGATAAGCTTTCCGGTCTTTGCAAAACTGACAGGGAGAACTACGAGAAATACTGGGATGACATCAGCGTATTTATCAAATACGGCTGCATGAAGGATGCCAAGTTCTGTGACAAGATGAGCGATTACCTGCTTTTCAAGGATATGGATCATAACTACCTCACTCTCAGCGAGTACAAGGATGCCCAGGGCTTTAACGATGAGCCTTCAAAGAAGGAGAACACGGATACGGTTTCCGAAGCGGAGGAGAATTCTTCAGAAAATAATGAAGGCGAGGAGTACACCGAACCTTCCAATGTTATTTACTATATCAGTGATGAAAACCAGCAGAGTCAGTACATAAGTATGTTCCGGGATAATGGCTTGAACGCTGTCATCCTTAACACCGCCATAGATACCTCTTTCATCTCTCATCTGGAGATGAGAAATCCGGATATACGCTTCATAAGAATTGATTCGGAAATCACCGATACTCTTAAGGAAGAGGTTTCTGAGGAAGATAAAGAATCCTTTAAGCAGCAGAGTGATAAGGTTGCCGGTATCGTTAAGGATGCCCTTTCCATGGAGAATCTTGAGGTTAAGGTAGAACGTTTTAAGAATGACACCACCTCTTCCATGATTACCTATTCTGAAGATCAGCGCCGCATGGAAGATATGATGAAGCTTTACGGAATGGACACATCTTCTATGCCGAAGGAGCCCGGAGTGCTCACTTTGAATGCAAACCATCCATTGGTGAAATACATCCTGGAACACAGCCGTTCTAAGAATGTTCCTCTTATCTGTCGTCATCTTTATGATCTCGCACTTATCAGCCACAGACAGCTGACACCTGACGAGATGGCTGGTTTCATCAGCCGCAGCAATGAGATTATGATGCTTCTCACAAAATAAAAGAATTTTGTTGCAAACACATATTATTTGAGCCGGCATTTTGTGCCGGCTCAAAATTATCTCTCAGAAAGAGTGTATACACTGTTAATCAAATCTTTAGTATCATCAATGAGAATATCCGGAGAGAGATCTATGAGATCTTCTCTGGATCTGTACCCCCAGCTTCCGATCAAAGCGGGGACTCCGGAATTTCTTGCGGTTTCTATGTCCGTTTCTGAATCTCCTATGTAGATTACCGAAGAAAGCTCAATGCCCAGATCTCCAGCTATTCTGACCACCCCAGCGGGGTCAGGTTTCTTAGGAACACCTTCTTTTTGCCCGGCTATCACTGAGAAAAGATTCTGTCCAAAGGCTGTCTCCACCACCTTAACAGCCATCTTATCCGGCTTGTTGGAAAGAACCGCAAGAGTGTAACCGGAGTTCTTTAATTCGTGAAGGATCTCCTCCATGTTCTCGTAGGGAGTGACATTGTAGGTGCAAAGGTCCTCAAAAAGCTCCATAAACACTTTCATGCCTTCGTCTAACCGGGTCAATTCTTCGTCGCCTGCGGCTTTAAGCGCTCTTTTGACGAGCAGAAAAGCTCCGTTTCCCACAAATCTTCTGGTCTCCTCCTCAGTGATCGCAGGAAGTCCCAGAATCTCCAGAGTCCGGCAAATAGTAACAACCAGGGAATCCACAGTGTTAAGGATGGTTCCGTCTAAATCAAAAATAAGCAGCTTCTTCATGTTTTTCCTCTCACAAATCTCTGTTTTTGGGTCGTCGCCTCATTTAGGTTCATCACCGCAAAAGAAAACGGGGCTGATACCACAGCCCCGCAAATATTTAACTATTTCTTGAAGAAATCAGGAATCTTAAGTGATTTCTGTTCAGGTACTCTATGCTCAGTAACAACAGGTCTGGGAGCAGCTGTTTCAGCCGACTCACTTGCTGTTGACTTGGAAGGAGCAGAGACTGATGAAGCTGCAGCAGTTGATCTTGCTGCGCTGTCAGGAGTGATCGCTGCTCTTGCCTGAGTAAGTCTTGTCGCCTTCATTGTAGAGTTCGTTGAAGTATGAATTCCGGTAGCGATAACCGTGATCATAGCCTCATCGCTGCATTCCTCATCGAACATTGCACCGAAGATAATGCTTGCACTCTCACCGGCAAGTTCCTGAACGTAGCTTGCTGCATCATTAGCATCCATGAGAGTAATGTCACCGGATACGTTAACAATGACGTTGGAAGCTCCTGCAATGGTTGTCTCAAGCAGCGGGCTGTCAATAGCCTGTTTAACTGCCTCGAGAGCTTTGTCATCGCCCTTGCCATAGCCGATACCGATATGAGCAATTCCCTTATCCTTCATTACTGTCTGTACATCAGCAAAGTCAAGGCTGATAAGTGCAGGCATTGTGATAAGGTCTGTGATTCCCTGAACTGCCTGCTGAAGGACCTCATCTGCCTTCTTTAAGGCCTCGGGCATTGTTGTTCTGCGGTCAACAAGTTCAAGAAGCTTATCATTAGGGATAACGATGAGTGTATCAACACTGTTCTTCAGGTTCTCAATACCCTGAAGAGCATTGTTCATTCTTGTTCTGGATTCAAAACGGAAAGGCTTTGTCACTACACCGATAGTAAGTGCGCCAGCTTCCTTGGCAATACGTCCGACTACGGGAGCTGCACCGGTACCGGTACCGCCGCCCATACCACAGGTGACAAATACCATGTCTGCATCCTTAACTGCAGCCGCAATGTCCTCAGCACTCTCCTCAGCAGCCTTCTCGCCAACTTCGGGTTTAGCACCTGCTCCGAGACCCTTTGTGATCTTCTCACCGATCTGAATGATCGTGGGAGCCTTGCAAAGCTTAAGTGCCTGTTTATCTGTGTTGATTCCGATAAACTCAACACCACTAATCTGTTCATCTATCATTCGGTTAACTGCGTTGTTGCCACCGCCACCTACACCAATTACAAGAATCTTCGCAGCGTATTCAGCGCCGTCTGTCTTAATCTCTAACAAGTGAAGTTCCTCCTTTATACACTGCAACACCCTATATATCTATGTTACAAAAAATTTCTATACTATTATATATTATCGATATTTACGGTAAAAAGCAATAAAATATTTATTACCTTTCTTCAAAATTGCGGGTTCCGTTTGAGCCGTCATAATCCTCCATGTGCAGGATACCGCTTTTGCCTTTGATCTCGTTGAGGAGCACTTTTGTAAGTGACATCTTCTCTGTGATCTTCTTATTGGCCCCCAGCTTCACCTCAATATTTCCGGAAAAAAGAGAGATATTTCCGTTATCGCTCACCTTGACACCCGATACAGGAATATCCAGATTATCGCTCTGAACCAGGATGGTGATGATTCCCTCCAGAAGGTTTTTGTCCTCCACGGGAAGCACCTCTCCCTTCTTGTAGTCCGAAAGTGAGAATCCCTCCACCAGAGGCACCTCTGAAAGTTCCCTGTCTGAAACAGCGATCACTGTTCCCCGGCGGTCGAAATAGACATAATCATCTTTGGCCTTAACCCTGCCCACAGGCTCCAACTCTTCTACAGTCACCTTAACTTTTGACAGCCCTTCAAGTTTAACCCTGATATCAGATATGAAAGGGGTATTACTTTTGCCAAAGTAATTGTAATACAGGAAAAAGTACACCGAATTACTACAGTATTTGCCGGCTGTCAGGGTCTCTTCCAGTTCCTCATCGGAATAGATGTTGTTGCCCTCAAACTCAACAGTATCGATGCGGCAGACAAAAACCACCACCATTGATACAAGGGCGATGACAATAAGCAAACCAAGGAAGATCATTATATTTCGACTGCGTCTGGCTTTTTTGAGCTCCCGGGCTCTTTTAGCTCTGTGTCTTTTGATCCTCTCCCACTCATCCGGGGTGGGTTCAGGCCGCCTTCCGGTTAAGTTATCTTCAGTTTTAGGGTTGTCTCCGTATCCGATGGGTTCAAGAGCCATATGCTATCCTCGCATTTTATTTACCAGTTCCTTGAACACGTCTCCCCGCTGCTCATAATTATCGAACATTCCCCAGCTTGCACAGGCAGGGGAAAGAAGCACTGCCTCTCCGGGCTTCGCTGTTCCGGCACACTCATTGAAAGCTTCCTCAAAAGTGTCACAGAGAACGCAACTGTCGAATCCACATTCTTTTGCCGCCGCAAGGATATTCTCCCGGGTTGCGCCCACAAGAGCCATTTTTTTGACTTTTCCGTTGAAGGATCGGATCCAGTCTCTGTAGTCCGCATCCTTGTCGTAGCCGCCTGCAATAAGATAGGTAGGCCACTTCATTGCCTCCACCGCCTTGATGGCTGCATCTGGATTTGTTCCCTTGGAATCATTGTAGTAACGCACCCCGTTCACCTCTCCGGCAAACTCGATCCGGTGAGCCACTGCATGGAAGGTTTTTAATGCCTCTCTTATCACTTCAAAAGGCACTCCGGCACTCATTGCCATCGCCGAAGCTGCCATGACATTTTCGAAATTATGACGGCCTATAAGATTGAGATCATTAGTGTTTATGAGGACTTCTTTCACAATTCCGTCATCATAAACGATCTCCTCTCCATCAAGAAAGAAGCCATGCTCCAGCTTCTCCTTACTGCTGAAAAAGACTACGGAAGGCCCGTCAATAAGAGAGAGATCCTTACCGAATTCTCTGAGCACCTCGTCGTCATAATTGAGAACACACACGTCGAACTCAGTCTGGTATCTGGTGATACCCTCTTTGGCATCGATGTAATTCTCCATTGTATGGTGACGGTTCAAATGGTCAGGGGTTATGTTTAATATTGCCGATACAGAAGGATGGAAAGAAGTGATCTTCTCCAGCTGGAAGCTTGACACTTCTGCCACAGTGACACTGTCATACTCGGTCTCCATTGCTGTCTTTGTGTAGGGTATACCAATATTACCTACCACAAAAACCTTATCCTTCCAGTTCTTCATAATGTGCCCTAAAAGGGAAGTAGTTGTGGTTTTGCCATTGGTTCCGGTGATTGCAAGAAGCTCTCCTTTTTCAAAATGAAAAGCAAGTTCCATCTCTCCCATAATGGGAATTCCTGCCTTCTCTATCTTCCTTACATAATCCAGATCAGTGGGAACACCGGGACTTATCACTGCAAAATCAATCATCTTGATAAGATCTTCCGGAAAAGGTCCTTTTACCAAAAGCACTTCCACTCCGGGATCCAGCTTTGATTTAACATCTTCAATGTTAAGGTCCTCGTTGCTGTCATAGAGGATGATGTTTGCCTTTGCTTTTGCTAAAAGGTCGCAGGCGCCGATACCGCTTTTACCCGCTCCTATTACAAGTACCTTCTTACTTTCAAAACTCATTTTGACATCTCCAGTCTTCTATAATGCAATCCATGCCACACAGCACAACAACACAGTAACGATGGTGAACACTGTCACAACCCTGGTCTCAGACCAGCCGCACAGTTCAAAATGGTGGTGAATCGGAGCCATTTTGAAAATTCTTTTGCCGCCGGTTTTCTTAAAATAGGTGACCTGGATCATAACCGAGAGCACCTCCACCAGGTAAACAAGTCCCACTATGAGAATAAATATCGGCATCTGAAGCACGTAGGCAACCCCGGCAACAAAACCTCCAAGGGCAAGGGATCCTGTATCGCCCATAAAGATCTTTGCGGGATAAGCGTTAAACACCAGGAATCCCATCAAAGCTCCAATCACTGCGGCACAGATAGGCTCAACGCCCCCCTTCTCCACCGCTGATACCAGAGTGAAAAAGCCGGCAACGACCACAGTGACGCTGGAACAAAGCCCATCCAGACCGTCGGTAAAGTTTGTTCCGTTTACTGTGCCAATGACCGCAATAAACAAAAGGATGATGGCCAAAAATCCGATGTTATATGTGTTCTCTCCAAAAAACGGAATGCGTATCTCCAAAGAGATACCGGAAACTTTGACCATGTACAGTGCAAAAACTGCTGTGATCACAGCCTGAGCAATCAGCTTCTGTAAGGGAAGAAGTCCGTCGCTGTTCTTCTTAACTACTTTGAGGTAATCGTCCACAAAACCTATCAGTCCGAATCCGACAGTGAGTAGAAGCACCGGAACGATTTTGTGATATGAAGGAATGAAAAAAACAGAGGTTATGATAATTGAAACCAGAAATATTACTCCACCCATTGTGGGAGTACCCGCTTTCTTTAAGTGAGACTGCACTCCCTCTTCTCTCTCAGTCTGACCAAACTTGAGTTTTCTCAAATAAGGGATCAGGAAAGGTCCGATTGCACAGCTGATAGCAAAAGCGAGAATTATTGGCAAAATTATCTGAATCATTTTAATTATCCCCTTGATCTTAGATTTGCCCCTTTGGGCCTATTCTCCCGGTGTCTCTGTCGAAGCATCCTTCTCAACACCAAGATAAGGCAGAATCTCTTCAAGTATCTGCCTGGAAAGAAGTGTCACATAAGTACTGTCATCCTGATATGCCACATTCGGTCTGTCTATAACAACGTAAATCACAAACTGCGGATTGTCAACCGGAGCAAAGCCTGCAAAAGAGATTACATACTCATTGTTGCCTCTGGGCAGACACTCCGCGGTTCCGGTCTTGGCTCCGTATGTGTATCCGGCTATCTGTGCAGTGGAGGCAGTACCACTCTCCACGGTCTGCTGCATGTATTCTTTCAGCATATCCGAAGTTTCCCGGGAAACTGTCTTTTTGAGGAGAGTCGGCTCAAAAGTAGTGATGACATCTCCGCTGCTGTTCCGTATCTCTTTGACAATGTGAGGCTGATAGTAGCTGCCCCCATTCACCAGGGAACAATAGGCGGAAGCTATCTGGATCATTGTGGTATTAAAGCCCTGACCAAAAGAATTAGCTGCCAGGTCCGCTTCGTACATATCTTCTGCCTCCATAACAAGGGAAGCAGTGTTTGCCTCACCTGGAAGATCAACCCCGGTATATTCACCAAAGCCAAATATCCTCTGATACTTTACAAACTCCTCGTTTCCCATCTCTTCCGCAATATCCATAAGCGCGACATTGCAGGACTGGGCAATAGCACCGGAAACAGAAAGGGTCCCGTGTCCGGAGGTATTATGACATTTGATATCCTCTCCGCCCACGTACTTGACACCGGAACAGTAATAGGACTCATCCCCGGTGATACTTCCATCTTCCAGGGCCCCTGCCACGGTAAAAGGCTTGATGGTGGAACCTGGCTCATAGGTGTCGCTGACACAGAAGTTTCTCCAAAGTTTCTGGAGAGCTTCCACCTGTTCGCTGTCCGACATGGCTTCCAGCTCAGCTTCAGTATAATAAGAAGAGAGGTCCCGCGGATTGTTGAGATCGTAGTTTGGATAGGATGCCATTGCAAGAATCTCCGCGGTGTTGGCATTCAAAACAATAACACCTGTGTTCATGCTTCCCAGGCCCTCTCTCGCCTCATTCTTATGTGACTCATTAAAAGCTATTATATGCTTTTCTATAATACTCTGCAAATTTGTATCCAGAGTTGTTACCACTGTGTTACCCGGAGTGGCCGGATAAACCGTTCTCTCCAGTCCGTAATCACCGGTTAGATATCCGTACTCTCTTCCGTTCTCACCGTTCAGAATGTCATTGTAGGACTTCTCTATTCCCCAGCTTCCCACATTTCCGTTAGATGTAAAACCTATGGCATCACAGGCAAGTGCATTGTAGGGGTAAGTTCTCTTATAGTCTTCCTCTAGCCAGACACCAGATATATCCTCCCTGTCTTCCACTGCGGAATTCCAGGCCTGGGCCTCATCATAGCTAATGCTTTTTCGTAGAACGATGTACCGACTTTCCGGATAATCTTCGAGCTTCTTTCTGATATCAGTGCCCGCAAAACCAAACACCTCAGTCAAAAGGGTCACTGTGGGATCCACCTTCTTCTCATTGGCAAGGAGTACTTTTGCATCAAGTATTATATTGTAAACTCGCTCACTTGTCGCAAGAACCGTACCGTTTCTATCAAGGATATCTCCTCTCCGAAAAGGAATAGTACGGCTGGAGTAATCCTGCTGTTCCAGGATCTTCCTTTCATACTTATCACCGCTTCGGGTATTGATAACAGTAATTCTCCCAACCAATATGACGAACACAAGCACCACTACCAAAAAGATAAATGACAGCTTATTCTTCATTTTGGGGGAGAATTTGATATTTCTTATTCTTGCGGACAAAGACTGTTCTTTACGTCTGGACATATCTCTTTCCGGCTACCTTGCTGAAACACCGGGAATTGCTTCCCTCTGGTTAACATAATCTTCCTGGGGAGACTTGTAGGTAATGACCTGCGAATCCTTGACATAAGTCATACCCAACTCGTTCACCGCCCGATTTCTGACTTCATTCAGATTGATCGACTCATTTATCCGGTTGTATCTGTCATTGTTCTCTTCTCTAAGAGCGGAAATCTGACTTTCCAGACTGTTAATCTTCTCCGCCTGAATGCTGATGTCTGACTTTATCTTTAAGTAAAAGATACATGCCGCCACCATCATGACAGAAATGACCGCAAGCATCATCATCCTGCGCCGATTAACTGCCGGACGCCGGGATCTTGCGGGTTTACGTCTTTGTGTTCTGACTTCCTCCTCATAGTACTCGGGGGCTCTGACTACATTACCCACTACGTAACCGGAAGAGTTGAAATTTGTGCTTTTCAGATCAATGTATGATGACATATTATCATCCCCTTATACTCGTTCGAAAACCCTGAGCTTAGCGCTCTGGGATCTCGAGTTGACCGCCAGTTCTTCTTCTCCTGCCACAACAGGCTTACGCCCTACGATATGGCCTTTGGGCTTCTTGCCGCAGACACATACCGGGAAATTGGGAGGGCAGGTACAGGGATTCTCATTGGTCTTAAAGATCTGCTTTACGATTCTATCTTCTAGAGAATGGAATGTAATAACACATAGCCTTCCACCCGGATTAAGACGATCTATCATACTATCCAGAGATTCCCTTAATACAGTAAGTTCTTCATTTAATTCGATCCGAATCGCCTGAAAGGTCCTCTTTGCAGGATGACCACCGGTCCTTCTCAACTTCGCAGGAATTGAGTTACTGATTATCTCTGATAATTTCAGGGTAGTCTCCACAGGCTTTACGGATCTGGCTTTAACAATATTTCTGGCAATGGAGGAGGCACACTTCTCCTCTCCATACTCTCTTAGTATTCTTGTCAGATCATGCTCGGAATAACCATTGACGATATCTGCTGCGGTGAGATCCCGGCTCTGATCCATTCTCATGTCCAGGGGCGCATCGTATCTGTAGGAAAATCCCCGCTCAGCATTATCCAACTGATAGGATGAGACTCCCAGATCCAAAAGAACCCCATCCACTTTATCAATTCCCAGTTCATCAAGAATCCGGTCAAAATATCGGTAGTTACTGTGTACAATAGTGAGCTTATCCTTGAAGCCGCTCAACTTACTTCCGGTGTGAGTGATGGCATCTATATCCTGATCGATGCCGATGACTCTTCCCCCTTCAGATAATCTCTCAAGGATTCCGGAAGTGTGTCCGCCTCCGCCTAAAGTACCGTCAACATAGATTCCGGTGGGCTTAATATTCAGTCCTTCAATTGTCTCCTTATAGAGTACAGGAATATGTTCAAAATCCATTAAGATGATCTCCTAAATGTTAAAGCCCAAAGCTGCAAGTTCCTCGGTGATGGAATCAATGTTATCCGATGTCTTGGAATTATTCTCATCCCAGACTGACTTATCCCAAATCTCGATTCGATCCAATACTCCGGTCAGCACTACATCTTTCTCAAGACCTGCATAGCTTCTTAGTGCCTGAGGAATAAGAGCTCTACCCATCTTATCGGGGCCTACCTTCTCGGCACTTCCCACCATATGACGAATATAGTCTCTGGCATTCTTAGATCTGGGAAGCTTCTTCAGTTCCTGCTCAAAATCTGCCCAGTCACTCTCAGGAAAAATCAAAAGACAACGATCCACACTCTTAGTCACCACAAACTCTTCCCCGAGGACGTCTCTGAACTTCGCAGGTATTGTAAGTCTGCCCTTGGCATCGATGCTGTGGAGATACTCGCCGGATAACATCGTCTTCCTCCTTTCCTTAAAGCCTTACAGAAATTTGCCACTAAATGACACTTATATGCAATAAACTGACACTATTTGACACTTAAGTTCATTTTATAGTCCCTTTTCCTAAAAATCAAGTAAAATCATGAAGAGTAGCTTTATCATGCTTTGAATCCAACAGAAATGCACAAATAATGAGCAAAAAAGAAACGCGTGAAAACATTTCTAGTTTTCACGCGCCTTTATAGAAGATTTCTTTCTAAAGACTAATATTAGAATTGTTGCCCCCACAAACAGGGCGCCGGCCAACACCTGGGAAACCGGAAGGCCGGTACCGAAAAGAATAAGCTGATCGGTTCTGAGTCCCTCAATGAGCATCCTTCCAAAGCCGTAGCCGGAAAGATACATGAGGATTATCTCCCCATCGAATTTCTTTTTGGGTCTGTACCAGATCAGAAATCCCAGCAAAATCAGGTTCCACACCGATTCATAGAGGAAAGTGGGATGCACCTGAATGTACTCCACTCCATCTATCACCTGAATGTGTTCCAGCATTTTTCCGGTTACATTCGACTTGTTAACCGCATCCAAGGGAAGCCTCATGGCAAAAAGATTGTTCGTGTAATCTCCAAATGCCTCCCTGTTAAAAAAGTTACCCCATCTTCCGGCCACCTGACCCAAAAGAAGGCTGGTTATTGCTGTGTCACACAGAAGGGGAAAACTGAGCTTTTTGATCCGGGAGTAAACAAATACCGTGAGTATTGCCGCAATGACTCCCCCATATATGGCGAGCCCTCCACCTCTTATGTTAAATATCTCCAAAAGGTTATTTTTGTAATCATCCCAGCTGAAGACTACATAATAGATTCTGGCACCTACGATACCGAAGATAACTCCGTATAGTGCAATATCCAGATATATCTCAGGATTCTGATCGGATTTCTTTGCGGACCACACAGCAAGCAGAATTCCAAGAAGGATTCCAAAACCGATAACCAGTCCGTAAAAAGCGATACGATAACCAAATATCGTCACTCCGGTACCAACGTTTGAAAGTTCGATCCCTATGTTGGGAAAACCTATATTTGTATGCATTAACTATCAACCTCGGTTCCGACTACACATTGAATCTGAAAAGGACCACGTCTCCGTCCTGCATTACATATTCTTTTCCTTCAAGACGCACAAGACCTTTTTCCTTAGCCGCTGTCATGGATCCAAGTTCCATCAAAGTGTCATAACTGACAACCTCAGCTTTAATGAATCCGCGCTCGAAATCTGTGTGGATCTTTCCTGCCGCCTGAGGCGCCTTGGTTCCAATCTTGATCGTCCAGGCTCTTGTTTCATCTTCACCGGTGGTGAGGAAGCTCATAAGACCAAGAAGTCTGTAGCTCGCCTTGATAAGCTTGTCCAGACCACTTTCCTCAAGTCCAAGTTCCTGGAGGAACATTTTTCTCTCTTCATCATCAAGTTCTGAGATCTCTGCCTCGATCTGTGCACAGATTGCAAAAACCTCTGCGTGCATCTCCTCGGCAATCTCTCTCACCTTGCGAATATGAGGGTTGTCTGCTCCGTCATCAGCTATCTCATCCTCTGAGAGATTTGCCGCGAAAATTACCGGCTTTGCAGTAAGCAGGTTATATCCTCTGAAGGCCACTGACTCCTCATCAGATTCCGTCTCGAATGTGCTGGCCATCTTGCCCTCTTCCAAATGAGCTTTAAGTCTCTGGAGCATAGTGTGTTCCACTGCGAGAGCCTTGTCATTGCGGTAGCCTTTTGAAGCCTTGGCAAGACGCTTCTCAACAGTCTCCAGATCGGCAAAAATAAGTTCAAGATTAATAGTGTCAATATCTCTGGCAGGATCGACACAACCGTCTACATGGATAACGTTGTCATCATCAAAACATCTCACAACGTGAACGATTGCATCGCACTCACGAATATTGGCCAGGAACTGGTTGCCAAGACCTTCGCCCTTTGATGCACCTCTGACAAGTCCGGCAATATCTACAAATTCTATTACCGCAGGGGTAACTTTCTTTGAGTGATGAAGCTCTCCAAGTTTTACTATCCGCTCGTCGGGTACCGGAACTATTCCCACATTGGGTTCAATTGTACAAAAAGGATAGTTCGCGGATTCTGCACCGGCTTTTGTGAGAGAATTGAAAAGTGTGCTTTTGCCAACGTTAGGAAGGCCTACGATACCTAGTTTCATGTTTTCTCCTTCTTTCAATTAAGGTTTTCTGCGAATCATAAAAAGACGCTGCCTTTGCAGCATTACTTTTCCCTTAAGTCGGGAAGCATTTCACCGAATTCAGGCCGGTGTGCCCACCTCGATCAGATTGCCGTCAAGGTCATAGAAACGTACCACCTTCTGTCCCCAGCTGTGGGTCATTAATCTATTGACATAGCGAGTTTCCGGGTAAAGACGTTCCAGCTTTTCAATAAAGGCCTCGATATCCCTCTCCTCAAAATAGAGCTCGCAGGAGTTGTTCTCAAAAGCAACCTCCCTATGGATGAAACTTTTCCAGATCTTCTCGTCCTGAAGCACCAACCCCTCGGTGAGGATCATGTTGCCGTCGTTATCCAGAATCATCTCCAGACCAAAAAGGTTCTTATAATACTCTCTTGCTCTCTCTATGTCTTTTGTAACAATGAGCACGTTCTTAAGCTTCATATCCACCTCAGTCTTTCTCTAATGATCCCTGTCTTTGGACATGATCACAAGGAGTATGCCCCTGTCAAAAGAGATCCGGCACACCTCATCGGTTATCTCATTGCTCACACCCAGACTGTCATTGGGCAAAAGTGTGTGGCCTTTAAGAGGGTACTTTACCCCCTCCACGGTGAGATTGCCGACACTTCCGGCAAAAGGGAACAGTGAAAGATATTTGCCGAAAGCTTCGCTTTTTCTTATCTTTGTCTCTCCATCCACAAGACGAACCTCGTTGCACACATCCTTAAGGACACAGGGGATACCGGCCTTTAAGGGTGCCATAAGAGACTGGAGATTGCCTATGGTGTGATCCACCCGGGCTCCGTTCCAGCCAAGGATAGTGATATCCTCCGCTCCCAGTTCCAGACAAAGTCTTATGGCGATCTCCGTGTCTGTCTTGTCTTTTACCGGATTAAATATCCGGATTACAATATTGGGATTTCCCATATAGCTGTCCAGGATCTCGGAACCGGATCCCAGAGAGTCGAAATCCCCCACGATGTGGGTGGGGACAATGTTCTCACTGTACAAAAATCTCAGCCCGGCGTCAGCTCCGACGATATACCTGTAATTATTCTCTTTGAACAGTGCTAGCGCCTGTTCCCGATCAATGGTTCCGCCGCTTATTATTATTGCCCGGCTGCCGGAGTTCGTCTCTGTATTATTCTCAGTTAATAATTCTTTTGTATCTTCCATAATCTAAGATCACACGTTTCTCATTGCAGCAAGGATAGACTCAGTGTTGCCCTTCACGTCTCCCTTAAACACTGCACTTCCGGCTACCAGTATGTTAGCACCGGCTTTAACAACTTCCTGAGCATTTGAAGCTCCGATACCTCCATCCACCTCAATATCCATGTCCAGACCTCTGCGACTGCATTCCTCTCTGAGAGCAGAAATCTTATCCAGAGAGCCGGGAATGAAGGACTGTCCTCCAAAACCGGGTTCCACACTCATGATGAGAACCATATCGATTTCATTCAGATAAGGATAGAGAACCTCTACAGGAGTAGCCGGCTTGACAGAAACTCCGGCTTTTGCTCCACACTCATGGATCAAACGGATAGTTCCCCCAAGGTCATTTACCGCCTCAACATGAAAAGTAATGATATCGGCACCTTTTTTTGCAAACTCCGGGATATACTTATCCGGATCGGAAATCATGAGGTGAACATCAAAAACCTTATCTACAGACTTGCTCATAGAAGCAAGGACCGGAAGTCCAAAGGAAATGTTGGGGACAAAGTGTCCGTCCATAACATCAAAATGAATATACTCGGCTCCGCCTTCAATAATTTCATCTACCTGTGCTTTGAGATTCATGAAGTCAGCCGACAATACAGAAGGTGCCAGGATCAACTTGCTCATCTTCGTTTTTTCTCCTTTAATGTGTGGTAAAGATTAATGTAACTTTCATACCGCCCCTTCGGTATTTTCCCCTCATTAACAGCTCTATGTACCTCACAATCCGGCTCTTTGTCATGCATACATCCGGTGAAACGGCACATCCCCTCGTATTCATAAATCTCCGGATAGTAATATCTAAGGGTCTCTGCCTCAAACTCCTCCGGTTCCAGGGAGGTGAACCCCGGGGTATCCATGATATATCCTCCGCCGGGCATAGCCAAAAGTTCCACGTGTCGGGTTGTATTCTTACCTCGTTTCAGCTTATCGCTTAGATTACCCGTCTCCATCTTGCTTCGCTGCAATAGTTCATTGGAAAGGGAGGACTTTCCAACCCCGGAAGGTCCGGAAAAGGCCGTAATCTTATTTCTCAGAAACTCTTTCAGTTCCTGTATCCCCCGTTTCTCTCTGACACTTATGAAAAAAACCGGGTAGCCGCTGGCTTCGTATCTCTCTTTGATACTCCTTATCTCCTCATCTGTTGCCAAATCACACTTGTTAAAACAGATGGCGGCGTTGATATTTCTTCTCTCTGCCATGAGCAGAAACATGTCCAAAGTGTTCAGATTGGGGGCCGGGGAGGAAAAAGCCATCACTGCCATTCCCACATCGATATTCGCCACCGGAGGTCTTATCAGTTCATTCTTCCGAGGTGCGATCTCTGCAATGTTTCCGGTCTTTTTGCTCTCATCCAGGACTTCAATATCTACAAGATCGCCCACTAAAGGCTTTCGCCCCTGTTTTCTGAATACACCTTTGGCTTTACACTCAAAAATTCCGGATTCTACCACATCCACGTAGTAGAATCCGGCAATTCCTTTAATTATCTTTCCCTGCATTAATCGTCCACTCTGCTGAATTTTACGGTTGCGGATCCGATAACACTTCCGGTGGAGGCATCGTATACTGTGACAACACCTTCCGATTCTCCGGGAATTCCCTTAACTGAAAGGTTATAGGGATTCGAAACTTTCTCGTTTTCCACGATGGTAGTTTCCTGTCCGGCCTGCTCAAGGACGATAGTTACCGGATAAGTACCGTCGTAATTGTTCATATTAACATTGGCATTACACTTCCAGGTCTGTTCCGAAAGGGGAATATCACCCTTACTGATTACAACAGTGATCTTAGTTCCCTTGTCCACCTTCGTACCGGGAGCAGTTCCCTGTTCAATGATCTGACCCTCCTCGATGGTAGCACTGTTCTCCTCAGTGATCTTGCCAAGGCTGAGGCCTTTCTCGTTTAGGGCTTTTCTTGCCTGCGACTCTGTCATTCCCTTAAGATCAGGAACCGAAGCAGTAGAAGATCCGGTGCTGACCTTGATAGTAATGGTAGCATTCTTGCCGGCAGTGGAGCCTCCGACAGGATTCTGGGATATTACATATCCCTCTTCCACTGTCTCACTCTCTTCGAATTCAGAGTTGACCTTGAAGCCGGCATCGGTAAGCATTTGCTCAGCTTCCTCCTGCTTCCTTCCCTTCACATCCGGCACATCGAACTTCTCACCCTTAAGACCACTGCTTATTGTGAGCTCAATAGTGGAATTCTTCTCTACCTTCTCTCCGGGATCTACACTCTGCTTACATACCTGGTTGGTGTCATACATGTCGGACTCTTCTTCGCCGGCTTTCTCGACGCCAAGTCCCACCTTGTTGGCCTCATCCTGAGCCTCTTCAAAACTCATTCCGAGGAAATTGGGAACCTTAACCGTGTCCTCATCGGCAGTGATTCCAAAGCCGAATCCGGATTTAAAAATACCGATGGCTCTTCCCACGAAGAAAAGACCAAGTCCCACGATCAAAAGTATTGCAACAATGAGAAGAACCTTGACAACCTTGTTCATTCCGTTCTTCTCAGATCTTCTGTACTCGTCTCTGTAACCTCGATAGTCGTCTATCTCATCATCGTCATCCTCCGGATCCTCGTACTCATAATCATCATACTGAGGTTCAGGCTTGCGACGCTCGTATTTTCTGATCTCATCCACATCATTCTGGTTGAAGAAGACCGTCTCATCTCCGGCACTCTGGGTATTCTTGACAAATCTTCCATCAGGATTTATGAGAGACATCTTAAGATCTGCGATGAGCTCCTCCATATTCTGATAACGTCTGTCGGGACTCTTCTGACAGCACTTGAGCACGATCTGTTCAAGGCTGTAGGGAATATCCGGCACGATCTCTGAAGGGGGAATCATCTCTTCCTGAAGGTGTTTCAGGGCAATAGTAACAGTAGAATCCCCGTCAAAAGGTACGTCCCCTGTAAGCATCTCGTACATTGTGATACCAAGAGAATAGATATCGCTCTTGGAATCCGAATAGCCGCCTCTTGCCTGCTCCGGCGAAGTATAGTGTACTGATCCCATAGCGTTACTGGAGATGGTATTGCTGGTTGCGGCCCTTGCGATACCGAAGTCCGTAACCTTAACCTTACCTTCTCTTGAGATCATAATATTCTGAGGCTTAATATCCCGGTGAACAATATTGTTCCTGTGTGCCGCCTCAATACCGTTGGAGACCTGAATGGAGATGGAAATAACTTCCTTGGCAGACAGGTGACCTCTCTTCTCGATGTAATCCTTAAGGGTGATTCCTTCTACAAGCTCCATTACCATATATGAAACACCCTGGTCATCTCCAACGTCGTATACATTTACAATGTTTGGGTGCATAAGTCCTGCTGCAGACTGTGCCTCGATTCTGAACTTGCTGACAAACTTGCTGTCTCCCCCAAGCTCCGGCTTAAGCACCTTGACTGCAACATTTCTGTTTAACTTATGGTCAGCGGCTTTATAGACGTCTGCCATTCCGCCGCAGCCGATTCGCTTCTCTATCTCATATCGGTTGCCCAGTAAGGTTCCGCTTCTTAACATATGCCTTCTGACTCTCCCTTCTTATTCTGAATCATAACAACCCCTATATTGTCCTGTCCGCCATTCAGATTGGCTTGTTTGACAAGACTCTCAACCATTTCCACAATATCCCTTGAAGATTGAACTATCCGGAAGATCATCTCATCCTCCACCATGTTGGTCAGTCCGTCGGAGGTGAGAAGAAAAAGATCCTCGTCCTGTATCTTCAGTTCAAAGAAGTCAGGATTGACTTCCTTGGTGATTCCAATAGCTCTTGTGATCACATTTCTGTCCGGGTGGCGTTTAGCCTCATCCGGTCTTATCTCACCCACCCTGACCATCTCAGCCACCAGGGAGTGATCTCTTGAGATCTGTCTGATACGACGGTTAATGAGGTACAGCCTTGAATCACCTATATTGGCAGCGTAGAGATAATTGCCCTTGATCGTACAGGCAACCAGGGTGGTTCCCATTCCGGTCAGTTCCTTATGATCCCTTGCCGCCTGAAGCAGTTTCTCATTGGCGATAGTAATGGCATTGCCCAGGATCTTGATAGGATCCGTTTCGGTGCTCTCCTCAATTGCCTCCACAAGATTCTCCACGGTATGACGGGATGCATAATCACCGGCTCTGTGGCCTCCCATACCGTCGGCAACGACAAAGAGATTAGGAAGATTTCCCACCGGCTGTTCATGAGTATACACAAAATCCTGATTGGTCTTGCGTTTCTTACCCACGTCTGTTTTTGAAAAAGCAATCAGCAACTCCCATCACCTTCTTTCCACCTTCGTCTCAGCTGACCACAGGCACCGTCAATGTCCTGCCCCATGCTTCTCCTTATAGTGGCGTTGATTCCTCTGTCGTTTAATCGTCTGCAAAAATCTAATGCATCCCTGCGCCTTGGTCCCTTAAAACTGCTCTCACTAATGGGGTTTAAAGGGATAAGGTTGATGTGACAATTCCTATGTGCAAAAAGCTTCGCCAGTCTGTCTGCATCTTCCGGAGAACAGTTAACTCCGTCCACCATGGCATACTCATAGGTGATACGTCTTCCGGTCTTCAGAAAATACTCGTCACAGGCCTGAATTACCTCGTCCATCTTATATTTCCGGGAAACCGGAAGGAGCTGTTCTCTCTCCTCCTGACAGGATGCATGAAGTGAAAGTGCCAGTGTGATCTGGAACTTTTCATCTGATAATTTTCTCATATTTGGGATGATTCCGCAAGTGGAGACTGTTATGTTGCGCTGACTGAGACCCACCCCCCTCTCGTCCGAGAGCATGCGGATAAACCTGACAAGGTTATCATAATTGTCCAGGGGCTCTCCGGTACCCATAACCACGAGATTGGATATCCTTCGCCCTGTATCGGACATTATTCTGTAGATCTGATTCAGCATCTCCCCAGTGGTGAGATCCCGCACTTTGCCTCCAATAGTAGATGCACAAAAACGGCAGCCCATATTACAGCCTGCCTGAGAGGAGATGCATATACTGTCCCCGTGATTGTAATGCATGAGGACACTCTCAATTAAGTTGCCGTCCGGAAGCTTGAAGAGGTATTTTCTGGTACCGTCTATCTGAGACACCTGAAGCTGCTCAACAGTCATCTCTTCCAGTTCATAATCTTCAGAGAGCTTTTGTCTCGTCTTAAGGGAGATGTTTGTCATGTCTTCCAGGGAGGATGCGTACTTCTTGTGGATCCAGGAATATATCTGCTCCCCCCGGTATTTTTTCTCGCCAATCTCCTCTATTACTTTCTGAAGTTCTTCAAAAGTCAGTGACCTGAGGTCTTTCTTCATTAGGCTTTTCTCCTGAAAAGTGAAATAAAAAATCCATCGCAGGGATAGAATCCCGGGAAGATCTGAAGATAGCCCTGTCTCATGGTGGATACACCACCCGGAGCTTTTCTCGCATCTTCCACCATTGCCTTCGGAAGCCTCTCCGAGAGATCCACCGGCTCAAAAAGGCCCGTGTTGAGAATCCATCTAACATTCTCTTCATTCTCGGATCTGCTGATAGTACATGTGCTGTAAAGCAGGTATCCTCCCTTTTTCACATATTTGACCGTATTGTTCAGAATTTCTTTTTGCAAAAGGGAGAGTTCGTTGATCTGAGTCACACTGATCCTGTATCGAATGTCATATTTCCGGCCCACTACTCCAAGCCCGGAGCAGGGGAGATCTGCCAGGACGAAGTCAAAAGCTTCCTCCCAGGAGGGTTCAAAATCTCTGGCATCTCTAACAATTGCCTTAATATCCTGAAAACCGCACCGCTCCATATTCTGGTAGATCTTTTTGATCTTGCCCTCAGATCTGTCACAGGCAATTATGGAAGCACCCTTGTCCGCAAGGTGCATGGTTTTGCCTCCAGGAGCGGCACAGACATCCAGACATTTTGTTCCGGGACCTACATCGGCAATTTCTCCCACAATCGTGGAACTGAGATCCTGAGCAGTAACAGTTCCTTTTGCAAAAGGCCCCATCTCTGAGACCGAACTGAAACCGGAGACTCTGACAGAGTAATCCAGATAGGGATTTCTGACGACTTTGATGCCCTCGTTTGTGAGCTCTTCTATCACCTGTTCTGTGTCACCCTTGGATTTGTTTACCCGAAGAGAGATCATGGATTCGTCGCTTTTGCCGGAGAGGATCTTCTCTGTTGCCTCCACCCCGTATGCGGCAGTCCATTTCTGTACGATCCATACCGGCATGGAGTATTTTACTGAGAGATACTTGTCGGGAACCCGCCTTTTGTCCGGATACTGAATCTGGCCTTTGACCCTGACTACCCCTCTGAGGACTCCGTTAACAAAACCCTTAAGGCCGTTAAGCTTGTGTTTCTCCGTGAGTCTCACTGCCTCGTTTACTGCCACCTGATGTTTTACATTGTTCAGATAATAGATCTGATAGACTGCTGTTCTTAGAATACACCGGATCACCGGTTTTAAGTGAACCACCTTGACGCTGGACACCTTGTTGATTATCTCGTCGATGGTGAGAAGGTGCTCCAGAGTACCGTTAGTGATCTGCATGAGAAAAGCATACTCCGCCGGTTCCAGCTGATTCCTTGGCGGCATTGCCTCGCTCAAGTTTCTGGAATCCCGTCCTTTTTTCTCAAGAACTAGCATGAGTACATTTACTGCTTCATTGCGAACGTCGTGGGAAGCATTATTCATTAATTGTTTCTCCTGTTAGCAAGTAATAATATTCTCAGCAGGCTGAGTACCGCCGCTGCAAATCCGGCAACATAGGTGAGTGCTGCCGCTGTGAGGACTTTCTTTACCCCAACAAGTTCCTCCTCATTCATCATTCCGGTTGCCCTCAAGGCTTTAACTGCCCGATTGGAGGCATTGAATTCTACCGGAAGGGTGATAAGTGAAAAAAGAACCGCAAGGGAAAAAGCAATAATTCCGGCAAAAAGCAGGATTCTTGCAAAATCTCCACGAATTAAAAGTCCCGCGATGATCAAGGGCCAGGCAATTTTCTGTCCGAAGCTTGTTGCGGGCACCAGAACCGACCGAAGTACCAGAGGTCCGTATTGTTCGGCGTGCTGCATTGCATGTCCGCACTCGTGAGCCGCAACGCCAATGGCCGCAATAGATGTGGACCCTATTGTGCTGTCAGAGAGATTGAGCACTGAAGTTCCGGGGTTGTAGTTGTCAGTGAGATGACCAGGGACTCTACGGATAGCGATCCCCCCGATTCCGGCACTGTTAAGAAGCTTTCCTGCCGCCTCTGCTCCGGTCATACCGCTTCTTGACCCGATTCTTGAATATCGGTTAAAAGTCGAATTGACTTTGGCCTGAGCCAGCATGCTGAGCAAAGCTCCAATAATTACAAGAATATAAGTCCAATCATAGAAAAACATTAATACCACTCCTTATTCAAGGGCAATCTCGCCGCAGCCTCTCAGGAAATCTTCAATTCCCATACGCTTCTTCCCTTCCATCTGCACTTCTCTTAGAGAAAGGGCTCCGCTTCCGCAGGCAATGACGAGTTTACCTCTGTCTTTCTGAATTATAGTTCCGGGGGCAGATCCGTCCCCTTCAACCACTTCACTGCTCCAGATCTTGAAAGTCTTTCCGTTTACCCTGGTATATGCACTGGGCCAGGGAGAAAGACCTCTAACCTTCCGGTCTATCTCCAGGGCATCCCGGTTCCAGTCGATATGTCCAAGCTCTTTGGTGAGCATAGATGCATACTCTGTGGTAGTTTCTCCCTGCTTTACCGGTTCGAGCTTTCCTTGTTCTGTGAGAGCCAAGGTCTTCACCAGAAGTCTTCCACCCACCTCTGACAACTTGTCATGAAGTGAGCCGCCGGTCTCATCCGATTCGATCTTCACCGTCTCTTTAGTGAGGATATCTCCGGTATCAAGACCTGCATCCATCTGCATGATAGTAACTCCGGTCTCCTCATCTCCGTTGAGAATAGCCCACTGAATGGGTGCCGCACCTCTATATGCCGGAAGAAGAGAGGCATGTACATTGAGACAGCCATACTTGGGTGCATCCAGAAGACTCTTGGGCAGTATCTGACCGAAGGCAACCACCACTCCGACATCGGCCCCAAGGCCTGAAAGCTCTTTCACTACCTCCGGATCTCTGACTTTTCTTGGCTGAAATACCGGGATATCATGAAGAAGGGCCTCCTCCTTCACCGGAGAAAATCTAATCTTCTTACCTCTTCCCACAGGCTTATCCGGCTGGGTAACTACCCCTATCACTTCATGGCCTGCTTCTATTATCGCCTTTAAAGTACTCACGGCAAAATCCGGAGTTCCCATAAAAAGAACTTTCATTACTCACTCATCTCCTCGATTTCTTCCGACTCCATTTCCTCATCATAGGAATGAAGCTCGCCTATAACAAGATCCACATACATCTGTCCGTCAAGGTGTCCAATCTCATGGCAAAGCGCCCGGGCAAGCAGCCCTTCTCCGGTTACTTCATACTCTTCCATATCTTCGTTAAGAGCCCTCACTGTGACTTTAGCAGGCCGCTTTACGATTCCGTACTTGCCGGGAACACTAAGACAGCCTTCCTGACCGATCTGCTCTCCTTCCACGGACACAATCTCCGGATTGATAAGCACCAGGGGATCATCTCCGCAGTCGATAACACAAAGTCTCTTTAAGATTCCAACCTGAGGTCCGGCAAGGCCCACACCGTCCGCTTCATACATGGTATCAAACATATCGTTGATAAGGATATGTGTGCGCTCGTTCATCTCCTTGACCGGTCTGCATTCTTTTCGAAGGATGGGATCTCCTTCGACTCTGATCGTTCTTAATGCCATTCTCTATTTCTCCTTCATCATTCAAAATTCAGCTGAATGTTAAGATTTCTGAAGCCTTCGTTAACTTCCACGTAGGCCAGTATCCGATTTTTTATCTTAATAAGTATATCATAATCAGTATGCTTATAATACAGCACTTTGTAGTAGTGATCTTTGACCTTTGCCACCCCGGGAGTTCCCGGTCCAAGACGAACTACCTGATAGGAACTGCAGTACCTGTCGGTAAAAGAGGCAATGTACCCCGCCGCCATCTCCGTGTACTCTTCGGAGGTTCCGGAGACCGTCACTGAGAGCATGTGAATAAAAGGAGGATACTTCATAAGCCGTCTCACCGACTCCTCCTCCTCGTAAAAACTCTCATAATCCTGATCTATGGCTAGCCTTACTGCGTAGTGTTCCGGGTGATAAGTCTGGATAACTACTTCCCCGGCCTTACTTCCCCGGCCCGACCGACCGGCTGCCTGAGTCAGCAGCTGAAAAGTTCTCTCGCCACACCGATAATCATCCCCAAAAAGAGACATATCCGCCGAAAGGATCCCCATAAGGGTGACGTTAGGAAAATCATGTCCTTTTACGATCATCTGAGTTCCCACAAGAATATCCGCTTTATGCTCCGCAAAAGCCGAAAGGATCCGATTGTAACTATCCTTATCCCGGGTGGTGTCAAGATCCATTCGGATCACTTTGGCCTCGGGAAAAGACTTTTTCAGAAGGAGCTCGATCTGCTCCGTTCCCGCCTTAAAACCCCCAATGTGCTCCGAACCGCACAAAGGACAGGTTACGGGCAAAGATGTCTTATACCCACAGTAGTGGCAGATCAGTTTTCTTCCCACATGAGAAGACATGGAGACATCGCAGTGAGGGCATTTAAACACGTGACCGCACTCCCTGCAGGCAATGAAGCCGGAGTAACCCCGACGATTCAAAAACAGCATTACCTGCTCCTGTTTAATAAGTCGCTCGCTGATCTTCTCCTGAAGCAAAAGACTGAACATGGAGCGGTTGCCCTTTTTAAGTTCCTGTCTCATATCCACAATGGATACCTGGGGGAGCTGCCCACCAAGGGCCCGATTCTCCAATCGGATAAGCTTATACTCTCCATTTAGAGCTCTGCTGTAGGCCTCCATGGAAGGTGTGGCTGATCCAAGAATAACCGAGGCATTCTCCATCTCTCCCCGATGAATTGCCGTCTCCCTGGCGTGATACCTTGGAGAGGTATCGCTTTTGTAGGAAGACTCGTGCTCCTCATCGATCACTATCAGTTTAAGATTGGGAAAGGGTGTGAAAAGAGCAGATCTGGGACCGATCATTACATCAATGCGGCCTTCTTTTGCCTGAATATACTGATCGTAACGCTCTCCTTTTGAGAGTCTGGAATGCATTACCGAAACTCGTCCCGGGAATCTGCGATAAAAACGCATCACCGTCTGGTAAGTGAGGGATATCTCCGGAATAAGGACAATGGCCTGTCCCCTATTTCTGATCACTTCCTCGATCGCCCGAATGTAGACCTCTGTCTTTCCGCTGCCGGTAACACCGTGGATAAGATATGTCTCCTTTCGTCCCGACTTCATATCATCGGTAATTATGGAGAGTGCTCTCTCTTGCTCCGGGGTCAAAATTCGCCGGGAAGTCTCCTCGAGCTCCCCTGACTCACCGATATTTCTAATCATGTTCTCAATGGGGTTTCGGTAAACACGCTCTTCCAAAACCCTGATAAGTCCCATCTCCGACAATTTGTCCAGAACACTTTTAGATATGTTTAGTTCTCCTTTTACCTTGTCCATGGAAAGGGGATTCTCAGACAAAAGGGCGTCAATAAGCCTTGCCCTTGCCTTTTGATTCTTGCTGTAAAAAGCCAAAAGAGCCTTATTAGCTTCCTCCCGGGGAACCAACAGTTCCACCGTTCTTCTGGTCAGCTCCTTTATCTTCTCTCTTGCCGGAATCACAGTCTTAAGCGCCTGAATCAGAGTGGATCCGTAACGCTCAGACATCCATCTGGCAAGCTCGATCAGTCTGCCCTCGATGGCATTGCCCCGATCCTCAATCTCCGCTATCTCCTTGAGAGTGGAAACATCTCCATCAAAGCTGTCCCGGATCTCCACCACATAGCCGGTAATCCTGCGATTGCTTTTGCCAAAAGGAATAATTACCTGCATACCAATACGGAGCACTTGGGAAAAGCGCTCCGGTATCAGATAAGTGAATTCTCTGTTCAGTTTCTCGTTAGTGATATCAACGATCACACCTGCAAACTTCATTAAGACCCCTTCTATTTCTCCGCTTCAAGTTTCTTAAGAACGTCCGCAATAATGTCCCGTTCGTCCATATCATATTTAACGCCGTTGATCTCCTGGTAATCCTCATGTCCCTTGCCTGCCAGAATAATGACATCTCCCGGCTGACCGTTTCGGATAACATACTCAATAGCTTCTCTTCGATCGCAGATCTCAACGAATTCTCCGTCAGTGCGGCTCATTCCCACCTTGATATCATCGATAATAGCCTGAGGATCCTCTGTTCTCGGATTATCGGAGGTTATTACTGTTAGATCTGCCAGACGACCGGAGACTTCTCCCATCTCAAAACGTCTTGTTTTGGAGCGGTCTCCTCCACAGCCAAAAAGACATACAAGGCGCCTTGGCTTATAGTCCTTCAAGGTGGTAAGAAGACTCTCAAGGGCCATTGCGTTGTGGGCATAATCGATCATCAGGGTAAAGTCATCAGAAACCTTGATCATCTCAATTCGTCCCTTGACCTTAACTCTCTTCAGGGCAGCCTGCATCTCCTCCACCGGCACATTGAAGTGACGACAAACAGAGATGGCTGTCAGGGAATTGTACACGCTGAACTTGCCGGGAATATCGATCTCCACAGGGAAGTTCAGTTTACCCTTAACCTCATAGGAAACACCAAGGTATCCCGGTCTCTGAAGAAATTCCATGTTGTCAGCTCTGAGATCTGCTTTCTCAGAAAAGCCGAAAGTCTCCAGCTCGCAGGTATGTCCCTCCATGACCCCTTCAAACCAGGGATCATCAATATTTCCGATACCAAGCCGGCACTGCTTGAAAAGAAGTCCCTTGCAGTGCATATAGTCATCAAAATCTTTATGCTCTCTGGGACCTATATGGTCCTCGGAGAGATTGGTGTAAATGCCGATTTCAAAAGGAATACCGTCGGTTCGCTTCAGCATAAGTCCCTGGGAGGACACTTCCATAACCACGATCTGAATTCCTGCATCCACCATCTCCCGGAAATATTTCTGAATCGTATATGACTCCGGAGTCGTGTGGGAAGCAGGGATCCTCTTATCCCCGATGATAGTCTCAATAGTTCCGATAAGACCTACTTTGTATCCAATATCCTCCAGCATGTTTCTGATCATATAGGTGGTGGTAGTCTTACCCTTGGTTCCGGTAATTCCGATCACCTTGAGCTGTTCCGCCGGATATCCAAAATATGCGCAGGACATCATTGCCAGTGCATATCTGGCATCTTCCACCTTGATAACAGTGATGTTCCCGGGCACTTCAATCTCCCGCTCCACCACCAGGGCAACCGCTCCGGCCTCAATCGCCTTGCCGGCATAGCTGTGACCGTCGGTTACAGTTCCTGTAATACAAAGGAAACAGCTGCCCTCAACTACTTCTCTGGAATCATATGTAAAAAATGAAACCTCAACATCCTCATTGCCCTGTACGAGCTCATAATTAACGCGTTCCGCAAGTTTTGACAGTTTCATGGTATTCCTCCCCATATGTTGAATTCACTGTACCTAGAATACCACAATAGTCACACAAACTCAAAACTTTTAGTCCTCAGACTTCATGAGGGTCACTTCAAGATCCACGCTCTCATAATCTCCGTTTTTCTTAAGACGCTGAACCGTGACTTTTACTTTTTCTCCGGCTTTGAAGTAGGAAAGCTGCTCTTTCAGATCCTCATAGCCAGATATCCCCATGCCGTCCACGGAGGTAATAATGTCTCCAGCTTCCATTCCGGCTTTATCGGCCCCGCTGCCTTCGATGATCTTCTGAACATATACCCCTTCCGGCATGCCTGTAGCCTGGCTTTGTTCCGCTGAAATATCTGATACGCTCACTCCTAATATACCTCTCTCATCCTCGTTGACCTTCTCTTTTGTTTCCCGATTCATCATATCCGAGATGAGATCTTCCACATCAGAAATGGGTATTGCATATCCCATAGCTTCCACTGATGCACTTGTTGCATAACCGGAGGATGACACTTTTGCAACATTGATTCCTATCAGCTCACCTGCTGAATTTAGAAGGGCACCTCCACTGTTTCCGGGATTGATTGCCGCATCAGTCTGAATAAGGCCTTCGAGAGTAGATTCGCCTAATGAGCGATCCAGAGCACTTATAATTCCCGCTGTTACCGACTGTCCGTAGCCCAGTGCATTACCGATAGCAATGGCACTCTGTCCAACCTTAAGTTTGTCTGAGTCCCCTATTGTAGCAACCTTGATTGCTCCCAAAGTATCCTCATCCATATCACTGAGTTTTACTGCGATGACCGCCACATCTTTTGTGGAATCTGCTCCTTTGATGTAGGCCTCCACACTGGTCTCATTACAGAAAGTAACTGTGAGCTGCTGAGCAGAAGATATAACGTGGTTGTTTGTTACTATCAGCATCTCCTTATCATTCTGTCCTATAATAATTCCTGAGCCGGCACTCTGAACTTCCTGCTCATAGGCACCACCGAAGAAGTTTCTCACTTCCTGTACACTCATGTTTGTGATTGAAACGATAGAGGGCATGCAGGCCTCCGCCACCGCCTCTACATCCGTTTCCGATGTAGTACCACTTCCGGTATTAAGTTTTGTGGTTTCCACTTTCTCTGTTGTTCTCTCCACATCGGAAGCAGCTGATGATCCAAAAATCAGATTGCTGACTCTGTTAACACCCTGAAAAACCACTCCGGCAATCAGTCCAAAGGCCACTGCGGAGGCTACAAGCTATACAGCAAAGGGGACTTTCTTAGGCGGCTTTTGAGGCACATAATTATTTCCGGCATTTGGATTATCATAACTTTGGTTCTGTACATTATCCATTCCCTGATTCTCATAATGGTTATTCATGATCATTCCTTCTTTCAAAAAAGATAACCCCCTCTTGAAAACTCTAAAGGGGGTTTCTAAGATTCTTATATAATTCTAACGAGCCTACCCAAGAAATACCTTAAAGCAGGAAAAGAATATGAAAGATATTTTAATCTTCCGGGTCCTCTGTAGGACAATGCCGCTCTTTGCAAAAGCAAATGGGTTTTTTTAAGCATGGCTTTGTGCTCAGTAGTCCCCTTTGAAGTACACTTCTCTCTCAGATCAAAATAGTCCCGATACAATCTCTTAATGTAGAGAATATCAGCCTTCACTTTATGCTCTGGAAACAGTTCCACCACTCCTTCGTGACAATATTCAGCTGCCCATAAAGCGTCTCCTATATTTTTAAGAGATTTTGTGTGACTTACACTGTTGTCAAGGATCCGGTAGTAGCAAAAGTTATCTTTTACTAGACAGATCTTATTACAGGCCGCAATAACCTTGTGCATAGTGGCAGCGTCTTCAAAGAATCTTCCCACCGGAAATCTGATTTCCTCAAACACCTCTGCCTTTATCAGTTTGGTAAAAAAATAATTGGTGAATATCTTCTCATCAAGCAAAATGCTGACTGCCTCGGAGGGATCAAGTACTCTGGGCTCCTCATCGTAATCCGGGTGAGCCTTCTCGATCCTGGTATCATATTGCCTATAAAACTGGCAGTTTACCATATCCACATCGTATTCTTCCAGGTAAGCTACCATTCTTTCTATCATTTTAGTATCAATGTGATCATCAGAATCCACAAAAGCCAGGTAATCTCCTGTTGCCATATCAAGTGCTCTGTTTCTGGCAACTGACACTCCCTGATTCTCCTGATGAACCACTCTGATTCTTGAATCCAAAAGTGCCCAGGAATCCACAATCTCGGGACACCGATCTTTGGATCCATCATCCACGAGGATTATCTCAAGATTTTTATAGGTCTGATCTGATATCGATCTTATACATTCATCCAGATACTGCTCTGCACCGTACACCGGTACAATTACCGTAACTTTTTTATTAGGTTCCGAAAAAGCCAAGTCAATACCCCCTCATATTTATCCAAAAAGATGAATCGGAAGTAGCCCAAAGCACAAACTTCCCCGGGAGTCTGCGATATCTTTTTCCAAGGAAAAAACCCGCATACCTTGCGGCACAATTAATGCAAAATGCCGGTATCAGATAGGGTTTCCCAATCTTTATCAGATGCCTAAGTGTTGTCTTTACAAGCTTCATTCCCTCTGACTCTGAGCTCACGCTCTCAAACACTTCAGGATGATCCGCCTGAGAAGAGCCAAGATCAAAATTCCGGTGGAATTGCTGGGCACAGGTATAGTTGTGGGAATGAATCACCTCAGCTTTGGAGGCATAGTAGACTGCAAAGCCGGCGTGAAGCATCTTGTAGGCCATCAGCATATCTTCATTAAAAAGCAGGGGATGATCAAATCCTCCCAGCTTCTCATAAGTTGATCTTCTGTAGGCTGCACACACATCGGAACAGAAGTAAGCCTTGATTCCCAGTTCCGACACATCCTTCAAAGTTTTCTTTTTATCCCCTGGAGGATAGTTGAACCCCCGGGTAATTACTTCAGAGGGGGTACAGTCTTTTTTGGGAAGCTGTCTTGCGTAGGACACGCCAACTTCCGGATCAGAGAAAGGCTTCAGAAGTTCTTCCGCCGTTTTTTCATTATTTGGCACCGCATCCTGTGTCATGAAGATAACATACTCCTCACGACAAAGGGACTCGCCTAAACGGCGAGTTCCTCCGTGATCAAAGTCTTTTTTGTTGATATTTACGATCTCAACTCTGTCGTCCCTGATATAACTAAGGTCAGTATCCTCGCTGATTGTGTTGATAAGTACTACCTTCTTCGGTGGAATGCTCTGGGAAAAGAGCTTCTTCAACAAAGAATTGAGATCTTCTCTCTTCGGTCTGAATACCGGGATGACAATATCATAATTATTAACTGACATATAATACTACTTTCTGTAACGAGAGCTGGGAAGAGCTTCAGTCTTTACAACCTTGCCGTTAAGGTAATATGTTCTTGAAGCCTGAGCCGTTGTGGAAGAAGTCATCCAGGATTTGATGACTACCTTGTCATACCAGGAAGGAGGATTTCCCCAAATCTGGCAGTGAAGCACCTTGTTCTCTGTCCAGGTCACGATCTTAACCGGGAAAGGATGATCGTTTCTGATCTTGAGATCAGATGAGCCATAATCGATCATGGCATCGAGGCCGGCGGGAACATAGGTGGATCTCACACTGTGGTTGCGCCGCTCAATAACCGTAAGACCGGCCCTTAAGTAGGCTCCGTACAAGGTGGTTGAAGCCTGGCAGATTCCACCGCCGTAACCAAGACCTCCCACAACACCGGCGAGGAGATAACCATTGGCAGCTCCGCAGTAGCCTGTAGTAGCATTAAATGACAAGGTCTGTCCGGGCTGAATAGTCTTGCCGTTAAACTGAGCCAGAGCCTTTGTCATGTTATAAGTGCCGTTGGCGGTATTTGTGGAGGTAGTCGTAAACTCAGACATCAGATAATAATAGTTCTTCTCCTTGTAGGCTCCTCCGGTAGGAAGTTTACCCTTGGATCCGTTCTTTGGAAGGATCTGAATCTGAAAGGCTCTGATAGGATATCCAAACTGTCTTGTTCCGGCATTTTGTCCATTTACTGCCCAACCGAGCCATCCGAATTCATCGGTATATACTCTGTAGTAAATGTTGTAAAGATTCTTGGCGGTTCCGGTGAGCTTGATCCTCAGAGCCTCAAGCTGCTCCTCCCCGTTCATATTAGGTGTACCGTCAGAGATCCAATCTGACCATCCGTCATTGGAGATCAGTGCAGAATAGGTCACCCCGCCGGGAATAGTACCGTACAGATAAGCCTCAAGACCCCGAATTATGGTAGCACTATCGGTATTTCCTACTGTCTCGGGTCCTGATACCACATCATTCCAGGAATCATCGTGGTATGCGGAATACTTTACGGAACAGTCATCTGAACTATAGGAACTGTAGGGAAGCCCATCCTCTGTCGAAGGCGCCTCCTGGTCCTTTGGAAGGATGAGGATTTGTACCGCTTCCACTCTGAGGCTTAATCCGGTTGTACCTGAAATCTCTCCATTGCTGGCCCAGTTAAGCCATCCCAAATGTTGTACATGAGTTCTGTAATAAATACTAAACTCATCCGCACGGTTACCTGTAAGGCTGAATTTGAAACCTTCCACGCGCTTTGATTGACCGGCAGTGCCGATAAGCTCGCCTTCTTTGATTCCATCGATCCAGCCTATACCCTGTACATGAGCAGCAGCAATAAGGGAAAGATCTTCATTGTCAATACCGGTGATATAAGCCTTAATGGCTTCGATTCTCTTAGACTGGCCGCTTGTGCCTGCTACCGCACCATCTGAAACCGGACTCTGCCAGCCATAGGTCTGTACATGAGCCTGATACTGAATATGTACACCCTCCGTATCATTCTCTACTGCAGTGAGATATGCAGGATACTTACTCTCTCCGAGACTTTCGGGAGTCTCAGATTTGGGAAGCACAACCACTTCCAACGCTTCGATTCTCCGCTCAAGAGTACTTCCGGCTCTCTCTCCGGTTTTTGCCCAGTCAAGCCAGCCATAAGTCTGGATATGCATTCTGTACCAGATGTCGTAATTCCCGGCATCGGCACCGGTAAGTCTGAGAACAAGACCATACATAGCCTTGCTCTGACCTTCTGTTCCTATTGTGGAACCCTCTCCAATATACCCGGTCCAGCCGGAATCCTGTACAAAGGCTTTGCCCTGCACCTGCAGGTCCATATCTCCTTCCATTCGGATACTGATTGCCTCTATACGCTTGGATTTTCCCCAGGTTCCTGAGGGTTCGCCGTCCTTCACCTCGTCCATCCAGCCGTAGGTCTGTACGTGGGTGGAATAGACAACAGACGGCTGTGCCTTTTCAGCATCTTCATCTTCAGGCACCTGAACTGGATCAGTGGGTTTATCCCCAGTCAAATTGGTATCGGTATCCAAATCATTGGCGGTATTACCCTCCAGTGAATCAACTTCTTCGGTATCTTTGCCTGATTCAGGCACCTCTGATTCAGTATCTTCTACATTCTGAGTCCCCTGAGGCTCCTCTGCAAAAGCCTGAATTGTTAGAGTTAAGGTCAACATTAAAGCTAGCAGTAAACTAATCAACCTTTTGCCGCTCTTTTTCATAACTATACCCTCTCTAGTATGCGTTTTTGTTTACAAAACCCTTGAAGAATGTAAGGAAAAGAATCTTGAAGTCAAATCCCATGGACCAGTTCTCAATATAATACAGGTCACAATCAATACGCTTCTTAATTGAAGTGTCACCTCTGAGTCCGTTCACCTGAGCCCAACCGGTGAGTCCCGGTCTTACCTGGTGCTTGATCATATAACGAGGAATCTCTTCCTTAAATTTCTCTACAAATTGCGGTCTCTCAGGTCTGGGTCCCACAAGGCTCATATCGCCTTTAAGGACATTGATAAACTGTGGCATCTCATCGATACTGGTCTTTCGGATAAACTTACCGATAGGAGTAACTCTGGGGTCATTCTTGACCGTCCAGCCCTTCTTCTCGTCTTTTTCATCCTGTACTACCATAGAACGGAACTTATACATATAAAAGTTCTTATTATGGAGTCCTACTCTCTCCTGCTTAAAGATGAGAGGTCCGGGAGATGTGACCTTTATGATAATGGCACAGGTCAGCATTATAGGTGAAAACAGTATCAACGCAACCAGTGCACCGAAAATATCCACTGCCCGCTTGGCGATCCAGCTAAAGGTGTTGTTCAGTGGTACATGACGGATATTGATAACCGGAAGTCCCACCAAATCTTCGGTGTAGGGCTTGGTTGAGATAATGTCACTGTAATCCGGTATGAACTTAGTGTGAACACCGGATTTCTCACACATACTGACGATCTTACCAAGGTTGTGATACTCATCAAGCTTAAGTGTGATAATGATCTCATCCAACTTGTTCTGCGGCAGGATAAAATTCAGATTATCCACAGTGCCAAGAACTCTGATTCCCTTATACTCCGTTCCTCTTTCCATATTGTCATCCAGAATGCCTCTGATGACGTACCCCCACTGGGGATTCAAAAGAACCCGGTCGATGTATTCCTCTGCGGAATGGCTGTATCCGATGAGAAGTACATTTTTGTTATTGTATCCATTCTTTCTGATGGATGCGATTACGCCCCGGACAAGGTTTCTAACCAGGGTGTCCAGCACTACATTAAGGCAGAAGAAAATGAACAGCATGATTCTGGAAAAATCTGCCTGTCTTGTAAGGTAAAGGACAAGTATAAATCCAAGAAGACCAATGATATTAGCCTTTATAATATTTGCCAGTTCCTCTCTTCTTCCCTGTATCCTCCTTGTCACATAAAGGTGGAAAGCATTATAGAGGATAATGTAATAAGGTACCATGAGTACCAACGCCTTCATGTACTGATAGTAGCTCAGGGAAATCTGAAATGAAAACAGTCCGCTTCTGAATTTCAAATACCAGGCAAAGATGAAGGAAAAACAGGTTATCAGTATATCAAAAACAACATATATTCTATTAAGATACTTTTGGTTATCCTGAATCATAAATATCTCCTGTCAGACAGAGTTATTCTCAGCCGGGTCTTACCTCTACTCGGTTCCCGTTCCGGGGTCGGGAGCAGTAACATCTCCGGTGCCGCCATCACTTCCCCCAGAGCCGCTTTCGGAATCAGAGCCGGATGTACCTCCCGAACTGCTTCCGGAATCAGTACCTGAACCATAACCCGGATCATATCCCGAATTATAACCCGAATCATACTCAGAATCGGAATAGTCACCTGTTGGTTCATTTGTGTAGGAAGTTCCGCTCATGGTATTGCTCATTTCCTGAACTACACTTGAAGGATTATAACTGGTATCTCCGAAAAGAACACCGTGCATATATTTCACATCTTCATACCAGTTTGTAGGGATTACACAGTCACCGCTTGCTCCTACATATCCAGTCACCTTATTGATAGGAAGACCGATAGAGTCTCCCAAGTCATAAGAAATTATTGCCGAACCTATGGATATCATCTCCTTGAGGGACATGTTTGTGAGAACATAGGGGAAAACTTCATCTGCGATATCACTTAAAGTAGCCATATCCATAGTCTTTGCTTTCTCAAAGATTACACTGAGAACATATCTCTGACGTTCGGTTCTTTTGAAGTCATCACCCTCGGTATATCTTACACGGCAGAAAGCAGTTGCCTGAATACCATTCACGTGATAAGTACCGCCCTTCTGATGAGGCAGCTGATCTTCAGGCCCCTGGATAGGCATTCCCGCAGCAAGTGCAGTCTCAGCAATATATCCATCGGTCCAATATGCCTCTTCTGCGGTCATTTCGATATCAATTCCCCCAAGGCCGTCGATAACCTTGATAAGAGCTCCGAAATCCACTGTTATATACTTATCCAGTGTGAGATCCATGCTTTTGTTCAGCATGCTGAGAGCTCCTTCCGGCCCTCCTTGAGCATAAGCTGCATTAGCCTTTGTGTAGCTGTTATAGGAATTACAGATATCAATGTAAGTATCTCGGTAAAGGGATACCATATTGACCTTCTTGTTGTTATTGTCAATACTGGCAACGATCATGGTGTCGCTGTTGGTGCCGTCACTTAAGAGTCCTGATCTTGAATCCACGCCAAAAAGAGCGACGTTGATGTAACCCGTAAGATTTCTCTGGGCCGCCTCCTCATTTATGTAAAGCTTTGAGCTATCCAATTCCAGAGTATTGATCCTGCTGACCTTACCCCAGACATAGCTTCCCATTACCACAAGCAACATTGCCACTACTTCAATAAAGATCAGAAAACTTCTGAATCTTCGTCTCGCACGAGATCTGGGCTTTTTGTTGTTCGCCATCTTTCAATATTCTCCTTAGAATAAACTAGTTATTCACCGGACTTATTCCGGTGATGTAGATTATCGTTTCACTGATCAGGTGAACTTCTTCCGAGACCTCATATTCCTGGTCGGGGAAAAGCCACTCGTGCAGCTTCTTCACGTTGTCTTCATAGCCTACAGCCACAACACACTGGGATCCGCTGCTGTCGGTCCAGTCAGACACGGATTCAAAAGGAAATCCGGTGGTATCCACAAGGTTGTAGTTGGCCACATTAAGGCCAAGGCTGATAATATCACTGTTCTTAAAACTGGTGGAAACAAGGGGCAGCACCTCGTCCGCAATATCATTCAAAGTAGTGACTGATGCATCCTTAGCCTTGTCCAGTACCTGCTTGAGCACATACCGCTGTCTCTCGGTACGTCTGAAATCGTAACCGTCAGTATATCTGATGCGGCAAAAAGCCGTAGCCTGAATACCATTCAAGTGATAGGTTCCACCGTTCTGATGGGGGAGAAGATCCTCCTCTCCCTGGATAGGCATTCCCGCCGCAAGCGCAGTCTCAGCTATATACCCGTCACACCAGAAGGCCTCCTCGGCAGTCATCTCCACATCAATACCCCCAAGCATATCGATGGTGCGAATCAAAGCCTCAAAGTTGATGGCCACATAATTCTTGATATCCATGTCAAGATTGTAATTCAGAGCGTTGAGAGCATTCTCCGGGCCTTCAAGATATGCGGAATTAATCTTATGATAATACCCATCCGGCATCTCAAGAAGAGTATCTCTGTACACAGAAACCAGTTTAACATCTTTAGTCTTGTTGTTGATGCTGGCAATGATAATGGTATCGCTGTTTACCCCACCATTCAGTTCCTGACTTCTGGAATCAAGTCCGAACAGAGCGATGTTCGTGTAGGGGCCTGAATCATGATATGTTTTGAGGTTGGTTAGCGCCACTCTGTCCAGTTTACCCAGCTTAAAGAGAATAAATCCTCCTGCAAGCAGGATAAGGAGTACAAGGCATTCAATGCCGATAAGCACTCTCCGTCTTTTTCTTTTTTTGCGAAGCCTGCGCATCTCGTTTCGCTGAATAGCCATGGCCTCTTCCCTTGTCATTCGGCGCCTTGAGCCGCTTGTGCTCCGTCTGTCCATATTACGCGTCATTCCTTCTCCTGATGGCTAGCCCTCTATCTCTTTGATATACCGGGCCAGTGCATCCTGCCAGGCCGGCAGAAGTGCAAATCCATTATCGGTAAGTTTAGTCTTGCTCATTCGGCTGTTTCTGGGGCGTCTGGCTCTTGTGGGATATTCATCCGAAGTAACCGGAGACACCGAAACCTCTATCCCTGCCACTTTGAAGATCTCACAGGCAAACTCATACCAGGAACAGATTCCCTCGTTGGTTGCATGATATCTTCCATACTTATCAGTTTCAATCATATCAACAAGAAGCCGGGCAAGGTCATAAGTATAGGTGGGTGAACCTATCTGATCGTTAACCACAGTGAGCGAATCCCGCTCTCTGCCCAGCCTAAGCATAGTTTTGATAAAGTTCTTGCCGTTTACTCCAAAGACCCAGGAAATTCTGACAATGAAGAATTTATCAAGTTTCTCCTCCACGGCAAGTTCACCTTCATACTTGGTGAGACCGTACATATTCAGGGGATGTCTCTCCTCATCCGGCTCCCAGGGTCTGTCCCCTTCTCCGTCAAAAACATAGTCGGTACTGATATACATCATCTTGAGATCAAGTTTTCTGCATACTTCCGCAATATTTGCGGTTCCGTCTCTGTTGACCTTACGGGCAATCTCCTCATTATCCTCTGCCGCATCCACCGCAGTGTAAGCTGCGCAGTGAATAACTGCTTCCACATCAGACTCTGAGATGACCTTATCCACTTCTCCCGGATTAGTAATGTCCATCTCCTCAATGT
>JAQYAH010000004.1 GCA_029227635.1 Clostridiales bacterium | reverse complement strand
TTTCAACAAAAAGCTTTCTTCAGGCATTTTCGGGGGAGAGGGCTTCATAATGCAGAAGGTCAGCGGACAAGGTATCGTGTTTGCGGAGTTTGATGGTCATGTGGTGTGTTACGATCTGAGACCAGGAGAACAGATGATCATTGAGACCGGTTATCTTGCGGCCATGAGCGCCACCTGCCAGATAGATGTTCAGACTGTTCCCGGAGTTAAGAACGCTCTGTTTGGAGGAGAAGGACTTTTCAACACAGTAGTAACAGGACCCGGACGGATCTGGCTTCAGACAATGCCCATAAGCAATGTGGCAGGAGCGATCATGCCTTATTTAAATCTGAATAATAAATAGACTTAGTGGTTTATAGAAGAGAAGAGAGCAATGCGGATCAGGAATCTGCATTGCTTTTCTTTTTTTCAAATTTATCGAAAAATTAAATAATTGCTGCAAATTCATCATTTTTATTAATTGGATAAAAAAATAAAGTCATCCGATAATAAGAATAGTTGGACAAATAACATTTTAGAGAGGGAGTAATAGTATGTTATTGAATTCTAAGAAAAAACTTTTAGTCGCAGGATTGCTCTGCGGCGCAGTTGCAGCAGTTCTCGCGTTTATGGGCAACCCTGCAAATATGGCATTTTGTATTGCCTGCTTCGTGAGAGATATGGCAGGTTCCCTGGGAATGCATCAGGCAGCAGTCGTTCAGTATGCAAGACCTGAGATCATCGGCCTTGTTCTCGGAGCTTTCGTTATTTCTGTGGCAACCAAGGAGTATCGCTCCACCGCGGGATCTTCACCTATGATCCGTTTTGTCCTTGGTATGATCATCATGATCGGTTCACTTGTTTTCCTCGGATGTCCCCTCAGAATGGTCATTCGTATGTCAGCAGGTGACTTAAATGCCTGGGTTGCACTTGTCGGTTTTGCAGGCGGTGTTGCTACCGGCACATTGATGTTAAAGAATGGTTTCAGCCTTGGCCGTTCTCACGAGACTAACAAGGCCAGCGGTGCAGTACTTCCCGTTCTTATGGTAGGAATCCTCGCCCTTCTTCTTTGCTCAAGTCTTCTTCTTGCAAGTGAAGCAGGTCCCGGAAGCATGCATGCGCCTATCATTGTTTCTCTTATCGGAGGTCTTATCTTCGGTGCTATCGCTCAGAAGTCAAGGATGTGTTTTGCGGGCGGTATCCGTGACGTGATCCTTATGAAGAATTTTGATCTGCTTTCAGTTATAGGTGGTCTCTTCGTAGTAATGCTCATTTTTAACATTGCAACAGGCAAATTCGTCCTCGGATTCAACACCCCTGGAGTGATTGCTCATTCACAGCACCTCTGGAACATCCTTGGTATGTATGCAGTTGGTTTTGCAGCTGTTCTTGCCGGAGGTTGTCCTTTGAGACAGCTCATCTTAGCAGGACAGGGCTCCTCCGATTCAGCCGTAACAGTTCTGGGACTTTTCTTCGGAGCAGCGCTTTGTCACAATCTCGGCCTTGCCTCCAGCGGAACTTCCATTAATCCTGAGACCAAGGAACTCGTTGCCGGAGCAGTTACACCTAACGGCAAGATTGCAGTTATCATCTGTATCGTAGTCTGCTTTGTAATTGCACTTACAAATAAGCGGGAAGAAGCTAAATAGATTATTGAAAAAAGGAGTGTTTGCCATGATCGAAGTAGATGCAAGAGGACTTTCCTGTCCTGAGCCTATTATGCTCACAGCACAGGCAATTAAGAAAGCCAACGGCCCTGTTAAAGTTCTTGTGAGCGAGCCTCACCAGAAGACAAATGTGGAGAAACTTGCAAAAGATAAGGGCAAGAAGGTTACAGTTAAAGAAGTAGGTTCTGAATTTGAACTTATTATCGAATAGTAAATATTTTCCCTTTTGGGACCCATGCGGTTAAAGCATGGGTCCTATTACTTTTTATTGGGAGGGAAACTCTATCTTTAAGGAGAAATATAGGATATAATACTGGGGAATATCATCATTTGCAGGAGATTTTATTATGTCTGTTTTAAGTTATGCGGAATTTGAGTTCAGAGCGATCAGGCCCGAGGAAGCGGACGAGGCAGTCAGAATCGAACATATTTGTTTTCCTCCTCACGAGGCCTGTTCCGAGAAGTCAATGAAAGAGAGAATTGGCAGAGCTCCGGAGCTTTTTTTGGTTGCGGAGGAGAGAAGTACCGGCAGAATCGCCGGATTTCTCAATGGTGTTGCCACAAAGGAGAAGGTTTTCAGGGATGAGTTTTTTACTGATATCACTCTTCATGATCCCGAGGGCACTTCGGTGATGCTCCTTGGCCTTGATGTTCTTCCGGAATATCGCAATCGGGGGCTGGCGAGAGAGATAGTAAGACAGTATGAATCAAGGGAGAAGGCCAATGGCCGGGAGCGGCTGGTCCTCACCTGCCTTGATGAGAAGGTGCCTATGTATCTTAAGTTTGGCTTTAAGGATCTGGGAATCGCCAATTCCAGCTGGGGCGGTGAGATCTGGCATGAGATGGAGATAAGTATCTGAGGCGGATAATGAGAGAAGAACGTAAGAACAGTGTCAGAAACAGTGTGGCCAGAATGGCAGTCTCTGTGCTGGGATTTATCATTCAGACACTGTATATAATAGCTTTGTTTATAAAAACAAATCAGTATTCGGTTTACTTTGAGTTGATCACAGTGATCATATCTGTGGTTTTGGTGCTTCGTATCAACTATGATGACCGACTGAACAACAATATGAAGATCACCTGGATCATCCTAATCGTGGCCTTTCCCGTTCTGGGAGTGGTCCTCTATGTTATGTACGGACGAAGGGGTTCTGTGGGTCTTGCAAAAAGACGCCATTCCAGAATCAGGAGTCGGGTTCTGGAACTTAAAGAACTCTACGACGACAGCGAGGTCTATGAGGAACTTAAAGCAAAAGATATCTGGGCGGCCAACCAGGTCAACTATATTCGCAAATTTGGGGATTATCCGGTGTACAGGTGCCGGAACTTCAGGTATTTCTCAGACACCAATGAGGCTTTGGCGGAGCAGATAGAGATGGTCAATAAAGCCCGGAGATTCGTTTTCCTGGAGTACCATGCAATAGAGGATTCCACTGCCTTTCATATGCTCCTTGAGCCTTTGGCGAAGAAAGTAGCAGAGGGAGTGGAGGTAAGGATCATATACGATGATGTGGGAAGCATTGGATTTCTCAACTCTGCTTTTATCAGAAAGATGAAGGAGCTGGGTATTAAGTGCCGGGTATTCAACTATGTGCTTCCGGTACTCAATATTTTCATGCAGAATCGGGATCACAGAAAGATCATGGTAGTGGACAATGAAGTAGCTTTTACCGGAGGTTACAATCTGGCGGACGAGTATTTCGGCTTCACTCATCCCTATGGGGAGTGGAAGGATTCCGGAATTGAGTTTGACGGAGAAGCGGTGAAAGTCATGACAGCTCTTTTCCTATATCTGTGGAACATCATCGAAGATTCGGATTCCCTGAAGGGTGTCCGCTCCTATTTTCTGGATGAAGCCACCGGAAGGCCTTTGCCTTCTTCAGAGAGCATCTATATGACCGGAGGAAAAAGAAGACCCGGCTACAATGGCTATATTGTTCCCTATGGGGGCAATCCCCTTGCCAATGAGAGAATCCCGGAGAATGTTTATCTCAACATAATCAAGAACTCCGCTCGGTATCTCTACATTATGACTCCTTATCTGGTGCTTAGTACGGAGATGCAAAAAGAACTTGAGCTGGCAGCCAAGAGGGGAGTGGATGTCAGGATCGTGACTCCCGGAATTCCGGACAAGAAGACTATATTCAAGGTGACCAGATCCTACTATCATTCACTTCACAACAGCGGAGTCAAGATTTATGAGTATACCCCGGGCTTTTGTCATGCAAAAATGATCGTGGCCGATGATAAATATGCGGTAGTGGGAACTATAAACTTTGATTTCCGAAGCCTGTATTATCATTTTGAAAATGCGGTGCTCATGTACGATGTGCCGGCTATCAAAGATGTGAGAGATGACATTCTGGATGCCGTCAAGGTATCCAGCAGCGTGGCGGAGAAGTTCTTTACCGGAAGTAAGATGTACTACGGTCTTCGTCATACCATCCTCAGACTGATATCCCCGCTTTTGTAGGAGTAGTAATGGGAAATATTATATGTGTGGAACATATAGATATTCCGGAACTTGACCTTTATGTGGGAAACAAGGAGGTTCACCTGCTCAGATTTTATGAGCCGGAGCCAGGAATATTTATTGCCGAGAGCAGAAATGTAATAGAGATTGCCCTGAAGAAAGGTTTTGAACCTTTAAGTGTGGTGTGTACCCAGCGTTTTATCGGGGATGAGATCCTTGACAGGATGGGGGATATCCCAATCTATGTGGTGGATCCGGAGAAAGCGAAGAAACACTTCGGGTATGTGCTCACGGGAGGAATCCTTGCGGCAATGCGGAGAAAACCAAATCCAAAGCTTTCGGAAGTGATTGGCGGTGCCCGGCGTATCGTAGTGCTGGAGGATGTGGAGAATCCCACCAATGTGGGAGCAGTATTTAGATCCGCGGCAGCGTTTGGATTTGACGGGGTGGTACTTTCTCCATCCTCGGTAGATCCTTTTTACAGGAGGGCCATGAGAGTGAGTGTAGGCAACGCTCTCAACATTCCCTGGACTTTTTTCGGAAGGAATCGTCGCGAATGGGAGGAAACCGGAGTGGAGAGCCTTAAAGAAGCCGGCTTTCTCACGGTGGCTCTGGCTCTTCGCAAAGATAATGTCTGTATCAACGATCCCGGTTTGAAAACAGCGGATAAGGTGGCTCTTTTTCTTGGAAATGAGGGGAAGGGGCTCTTGGACCAAACTATTGACAAGTGCGATAAGGTTGCCAGGATCCCCATGATGAATGGGGTAGACTCTCTCAATGTGTCCGTGGCAGCAGCCCTTGCTATGTGGGAATTGAGGGAGAAGAAAGTTGAATAAAAGAACAAAAGACCTCACCCGGGGCAAGATCCTGTCTTCAATGCTGCTTTTTGCGGTGCCAATGATCGCAGGCAATATTCTGCAGCAGCTCTATAACCTGGCAGACACTCTGATAGTAGGGCGGGGCATAGGGGCCGATGCCCTGGCAGCAGTGGGATCGGCTTTTACCTTGATGGTGTTTTTGAATTCCGTGATAATAGGGCTCTGCATGGGAAGCGGAGCACTTTTTTCCGGAGATTTTGGAAGCGGCAATATGGAGCTTCTTGTAAAAGACATACGTCATTCCTTCGCCTTCATAGGGGGAGTGACGGTTGTCATATACGTTCTTGTTTATGCCGGCTGTGATACTATCCTGAGATTCCAGAATGTACCTGAAGAGATCTTCGGGATGATGAAAAGCTATTGCCTGGTGATCTTCGCTGGCATAGGCTTTATATTTTTGTATAATTTTTTCGCCTATGTCTTAAGGGCAATGGGTGATTCCCTTACTCCCTTAGTGTTTCTTGGAATCTCATCGATTCTGAACGTCGGGCTTGACCTTCTTTTTGTATTAGGATTAAAAAAAGGAGTTGCGGGAGCTGCTCTAGCAACAGTGATCTCCCAGGGTGTATCGGGGATTGGAATCACTGCTTTCGTATTGTTTAAATCCGGGGAACTGCTGCCTCAAAAGGGGAGTTTTGTCTTTGACCCGGGGCGGCTTCGCTTCATTGTGAAAAACGATTTTTTCACCTGTATGCAGCAGTCGGTGATGAACTTTGGAATCCTCATGATCCAGGGGCTGGTGAACAGCTTTGGAACAATGATAATGGCGGCTTTTGCCGCAGGGGTTAAGGTGGACACAATTTCTTATCTGCCTTCTCAGGAGTTTGCCAATGCCTACTCACTTTTTGTCTCCCAAAACTATGGTGCCGGACAAAAGGAACGAATCAGAAAAGGCACGAAATATGCCCTTGTCACTTCCGCCATTTTCTGTATTACAGTATCAGCGCTGGTTTTCCTTTTTGCGGAACCAATAATGGGAATTTTCGTGAAAAGCACCGAAACCGATATAATTCTGGCAGGGGTAAAGTACCTCAGGATCGAGGGAGCGTTCTATCTGGGAATAGGCTGGCTCTTTATTCTCTATGGGTATTACAGAGGTATCGGAATGCCGGAGTTTTCACTGGTACTGACGATAACATCCCTTGGCACCCGGGTGGTCCTGGCTTATGCCTTTGCCCCGAGAACGCCTCTTATGGAGCTGGCGATCTGGATCTCCATTCCCATCGGCTGGATATTGGCGGATATTGCCGGATTTTTGAAGATGAGAATCGTGGAAGGTGAATGATCTGTCATAGGTGGATAATGGCTGAAGATAATGATATAATGATAGAGCATATGATTAACAAAGGAGATAATTATGATTATTGCAGTAACATATAAAGACGGAGAAGTTTTTCAGCATTTTGGACACTCTGAGGCCTTCAAGCTGTATACCGTGGAGGATGGTAAGGTGATCGCTTCCGAGATTACCGATACTAACGGAGCCGGACATGAGGCTATCGCTGGATTCCTTGCCGGAGTAGGCGCAGATGTACTTATCTGCGGCGGAATCGGAGACGGAGCGGCAGCGGCTCTTGATAAGGCCGGTATTGATGTGTACTCCGGAGTGACCGGAAATCCCGATGAGGCGGTGGAACTTTTCCTTATGGGAAAACTTGAGTCCCAGGGAGTAAACTGTGACCATCACCACGATCACGAAGGTGAAGAGGATGGCTGCGGAAGCTGTGGCGGCGGCTGTGGAAGCTGCGGTGGATGCCATTCAGCAGCTCCTGCTTTTGAAGGTAAAAATGTAGGCAAGAAAGTTAAGACACATTACAGAGGTACTTTTGACGACGGAACAGTTTTTGATTCATCCTACGACAGAGGAGAGCCTTTGGAATTTGTCTGCGGAGCAGGAATGATGATCCTTGGCTATGACAAGGCTGTGGCAGAGATGAATGTTGGTGATAAGATCGATATCCACCTCATGCCGGAGGAGGCTTACGGAATGCCTGATCCCAGAATGATCCTGACAATTCCCGTGGATGAGATGCCCGGTGCCGAAGATCTTGAAGTTGGAATGAGAGTGTATCTCACAAGTGCAATGGGACAGCCTATCCCCGTGACAGTGACAGCCAAAGAGGGCGGCAGTATTACTTTTGATGCCAACCATGAGATGGCAGGCAAAGAACTGAATTTCACCATTGAGCTTATAGAGATCTGCGAATAGTTTCGATACTCACAGGGAGGGACAGTTATGAAGGAAGAGGTAATTTTTGAACTGGATAACACTCTTAAGGCATTAGCAGAGCGATTTGGCAATGACCATCCGGAGCTTTATGAGGCAGTACGGATTTACGAGGAGCTGAAAGTATCTCCAAGCAGGGAACTTCTCAAGGAACTTCGCCGGATCACCCATAATTATCTTGCACCCTCCGATGTAGATAAAGACTTCATTGGAGTCTACCGGAATTTGTCTATTCTGGACTGTGAGTACTCAGTTGAATTGTAATCTGATTTGAAATGAATAAATAAGAAACACAAAAGGCTGTCCTTCTAAGAATGGACAGCCTTTTGTGAGATATGTGTTGTAGGTGAGGGTCAATCTGCAAAAAGAGGGGTTGAGAGATAACGATCTCCGGTATCGGGAAGGAGAACTACGATGTTCTTGCCTTCGTTCTCAGGGCGCTTAGCAAGCTGAATTGCAGCAAAGGCAGCAGCTCCTGAGGAAATGCCAACCAGGAAGCCTTCGTTTCTTCCAATAGCCTTGCCGGTAGCAAAAGCATCTTCATTGGAAACCGGGATGATCTCATCGTAGATTTCGGTGTTAAGTACTTTGGGTACGAAACCGGCACCAATTCCCTGAATCTTGTGGGGTCCTGCAGTTCCTTTGCTGAGAACAGGAGAGGTCTCCGGCTCAACAGCTACGATCTTTACATCAGGATTCTTGGACTTGAGGTATTCTCCAACGCCGGTGACGGTACCGCCGGTACCTACACCTG
>JAQYAH010000003.1 GCA_029227635.1 Clostridiales bacterium | reverse complement strand
AGAGTTTTTGATGAGATGAAGGCCGCCGGAAAACTTGGTTCCAGATATGGAATCCGTCTTGACAGCGGTGACCTGGCCTACCTCTCAAAGAAGGCCAGAAAAATGCTGGATGAGGCCGGACATGAGGCAGCAACCATCACCGCCTCCAATGACCTGGACGAGCATCTTATTGCCGACCTCAAAGCTCAGGGAGCGGCTATCAACAACTGGGGTGTAGGAACTCACCTTATCACTTCCAAGGACTGCCCTTCCTTCGGAGGCGTTTACAAACTTGCGGCGATCGAACAGCCGGACGGCTCCTTCCTCCCCAAGATCAAACTCTCCGACAATACCGAGAAGGTCACCTACCCCGGCAACAAGACGATATTCCGTCTTTACTCCAAAAAATCCGGCAAGATCAGAGGAGATCTCATCGCTTTTGCCGACGAGGTTATTGATCCCGAGCAGGATTATCTGCTTATCGACCCGATTGAACAGTGGAAGCAGACCCGGCTTAAAGGGGGCAGCTACACTGTCAGAGAGCTTCTCGTACCCATCTTCAAAAAGGGCGAGTGTGTGTATGAGTCTCCCTCCGTTATGGAGATGCAGGAGATCTGCCGCAAGGAGAAGGATACTCTCTGGGATGAGACAAGACGTCTCACCAACCCTCAGAAGGTCTTCGTAGACCTTTCAGAGAAGCTTCTTGCCACCAAGGAGCATCTGTTTATCGAGATGAGCAAACGCAAGGGAGGAGAAGAATAATGAAGATCGTTGTTCTTGCCGGCGGACTCAGCACAGAGCGAAATGTCTCTATTCTTTCCGCCACAATGATATGTAACACACTCAGAAAGCTGGGACATCAGGCGATCTTACTTGATGTTTTCTTCGGAATGCCGGATGCTCCCGAGAATCTTGAGGATGCTTTTGTCATGGACGGAACTCTCCTTGAGACCCCTCACCTGTCTTCCAAGGCACCGGATATCAACGAAGTCAGAAAATCTCGTCCGGGTTCTTCCGACAGCTACTTCGGTCCCAATGTCATTGAGCTCTGCCAGATGTCCGACATCTGCTACCTTGGTCTTCACGGAGAGGCCGGTGAGAACGGCCAGGTACAGGCAGCGCTGGATATGCTGGGTGTCAAGTATACCGGTTCCGGATACCTTGGAAGTGCGGTTGCCATGCATAAAGGATATACCAAGAACGTTTTCCATACTTATGAGGTTCCCACCCCTAAGGGTACTCTCCTCATCAGAAAACACAAAGACATGCTTCCCGAGGAAATGGGTCTTTCCTACCCCGTAGTTGTAAAGCCTACCTCCGGTGGTTCAAGCCTTGGTGTTTTCATTGCTCAAAACGAGGCAGAATACAAAGAGGCGGTGGAGGCAAACTTTGCCACAGAGAGAGAGATCATCGTGGAGGAGTACATCAAGGGCCGTGAGTTTGCCTGCGGTGTCCTTGCGGGAAAAGCCCTCCCGGTCATTGAGATAGTTCCCAAGGACGGCTGGTTTGACTATGAGCACAAGTATCAGAGCGGTATGTCCGAGGAGATCTGCCCGGCTCCCATCGATGAGGAGACTTCCTCCTACATCCAGAAGATTGCAGTGAGAGCTGCCAACGCTCTCTCACTTGAGGTCTACTCTCGAATGGACTTCATTGTTGGTGAAGACGGCCGCATCGTCTGTCTGGAGGCCAACTCTCTTCCCGGAATGACTCCCGCCAGCCTGATTCCCAAGGAGGCCTATGCCGCAGGAATGACCTACGAGGAACTCTGTGAGTTGATTATTGAAGAATCACTTAACAAATATAATTAAATGCTTTATATTAATAAGAGCCGGTTTTTACACCGGCTCTTATGTGATTATTTTTGACAAATGGAGGAACATCATGAAACAGATGTCACTTGCACAGATAACCAAAGCCTGCGAAGGCTCCTACAAAGGTTCTCCTGAGCTTCTTGAACTTGAGGTAAGTATGGTAACCACCGATAGCCGCAAGATAGAGAAGGGTGGACTTTTCATCGCCCTTAAAGGCGAGCGCTTCGACGGCAATTCCTATATTCCCGGTGTACTTGAGAACGGTGCTCTCTGCGCCGTAGGTTCCATCGACTATGAGCCCCCGGTGGGCTGCGGCTACATCCGGGTATCCGACACCGGCAAAGCTCTTAAGGATATTGCTTCTTACTACCGCCAGGTCATGGGAGTAAAGGTAGTGGGCATCACCGGCAGTGTAGGCAAGACCAGCACCAAGGAGACCATCGCCGCTTTTCTCTCCCGCAAATTCAATGTTCTAAGGACTGAGGGCAACTTCAACAATGAGATCGGAGTTCCCCTGACAATTTTCCGCCTGAAAGAGGAACACGAGGTGCTGGTACTGGAGATGGGTATCAACCACTTTGGGGAAATGTCCCGACTCACTGCCTGTGCAAAACCCGACATTGCAGTCATCACCAACATTGGAAATTGTCACCTGGAATTTCTCGGAGACAGGGACGGTGTTCTTAAAGCCAAAAGCGAGATCTTCGAAGGTCTCAGGGACGACGGCGGAATCTTCCTTAACGGGGACGATGATAAGCTTATTACCATCACCTCTCCTAAAGGTATCGTTCCGGTAAAATTCGGTTTTTCTGAAGGCTGCGATGTGAAAGCCTCCGAAATCAAGTCCCACGGACTTGCCGGAAGCACCTTCGATGTCACCCTCAGCGACGGAACCGTGGTTCCTATGAGTGTGAAAGTTCCCGGAGAACATGTAATTCGCAACGTGACCTGCGCCAGTGCAGTAGCGGAACACCTGGGTGTCTCCCCCGAAGCAATGCAGGAAGCCGCCGCTTCCCTCTCCGCCATGGCCGGCAGAGGTGCTATTGAGACCACTGAGGACTACATAATCATGAATGACTGCTACAACGCCAACCCCGCATCCATGAGGGCGGCTCTCTCGGTTCTCTCCTACGCGGAAGGCCGCAAGGTGGCCATCCTTGGAGACATGCTGGAACTTGGTCCCAAAGAGGAAGAACTCCACAGAGAGATCGGTCCTGTTGCCGCTGCCTTAGGCGTTGACCTTCTTATCACTGTGGGCCGTCTGGGTAAGTGCATCTCCGAAGGAGCAAAGAGTGTCCCGGTTCATCCCGAACTAGTACACTTTGATAAACTGGAAGAACTTCTCTCCTCTCTTTTCAATCTCCTTAAATCCGGGGATTCCATCCTTGTGAAAGCTTCCCACGGCATGCATTTTGATCAGATCGTGGAAATGCTCACTTCCAAATAATGTACACGGCAAAGTATTTATCTTTCGTTGAACATAAAGTGACCGCAGCCTCACCGGCTGCGGTCGCTTTCTTTTGCTATTCATACATATAAAGACTCAGGTCTTTGGTTTCCATAGTCTCCTTATCTACCCAGATATACCCGGTATTTACCACCGATGCATTAGGTGCTGACACCAGACTTCTCGCCGCGGTGATAACTGAAGCATATCCCATTCCGTAGGGATTCTGAAGGATGAATCCGTTGATCACACCCTCCTCAATGAGCTTTAACTGCTCACTTCCTCCGTCAAATCCGTAAACGAAAGTCTCCGAGTCCTCCGGCTTCCAACTCTGAAGATACGAAAGAGTCTCCGCACCACTTCCTATACAAACATCTCCGGAAAAAAGTATCTCCACTAGTTCATCCACAGTAAGCTCTTCCGAATCCACCAAATTGCCATCCTCAAGAAAATCACTGAGATAGAAGGTATTCTCTAAGGTAACTCCCGGATGGTTGTCTTTGATTTCATCCACGTAGCCTCTGTAGCGATCCAGGGTGGATCTGGAAGTCCTGTCATTAAGAAAAAGATTGACCGTTCCACTCTCCCCGGCATCGGCACAAGCGGAAGCTGCGAGTTCTCTTCCGGCCTTGTAATTGTCGGTAGCGCACACTGTCATGGCACTTCCACTGCTGAGCCCGGAATCCATAATAATAATAGGAATTCCATTGTCCTCTGCATTGTTGAACTGCACCTCACAGGATTTCATATCAATTAGGGCGATGCAGATTGCCGCCGGATTACGTCCAATAGCCTCGTCAAGAACATTGATCTCATCATCAACGTTTTCTCCGGAACCCGGACCATCAAAATATAGGGTGATCATGTCTTCCCCCTCATAGTTGAGGGCTTTATTGATGTCCGCCACCGCCTGTTCGGCTCCGGCTTCAACTTCATCCCAAAAAGGAGTTCCCTTCTGTTTAGCCACCATGGCAATGACCGACCCTGGTTCCACAACTACTCCTCTGGATGAGGTGTAAGCGGCAGGATCGACAAGACTGAGCCTTGCACTTTTCTCTATGGAAGCCCGATCATCGGTGACCTGGTTTTCTCCGGAATAATTGGTGTTTGGCGTGGTTCTGGGCTTTCGCAGGCCCTCCGGTGCCAGGATCACCAGTATTACAAGCAGCAAAATCGCTGCCAGCACATTCAGGATCCTACTAACTTTATTATCCATTTTCATTACCTCCGCCATCAATTATATATATGGAAGCATAAAAAATAAACCTTTTTAAACACTTGTTAATCCCTATAAATTGTACTAAAATACCTAGTAGACAGTTCATTTTTAAAGGAGGACATTACAATGCCTAGACTTATTTCAGATGCTTGCGTATCTTGTGGTACATGTGAAGGCGAGTGCCCCGTTGGCGCTATCAGCCAGGGCGATGAGCATTATGTTGTAGATGCAGACGCTTGTGTAGATTGCGGTGCTTGCGAAGCAGCTTGCCCTACAGGTGCTATTTCTGAGGCTTAATCAGAACTTTTATAACGCACGATAAGAGCCGTCGCGGTAACGCGACGGCTCTTTTAGTTCTAGTCTTATTCGTTGGCTTTATTTGCAAATTTGGTATACTGGGGCAGCCATACCAGCTGTACGGTGCCAATCGGACCGTTTCTCTGCTTGCCCACAATGATCTCCGCCTGACCCTTATTGTCCTCGGAATCCTTGTTGTACACCTCATCCCTGTAAATGAACATTACCACGTCCGCATCCTGCTCAATGGCTCCGGACTCACGAAGATCCGACATTCTCGGTCTGTGATCCTCTCTCTGTTCAACCATTCGGGATAACTGAGAAAGGGCGATCACCGGAACTTTAAGCTCTCTGGCAATTCCTTTTAAGGCTCTGGAAATCTCAGAGACCTCCTGCTGTCTTGAGTCATTTCGGCCCTCCTTGGCCGTCATGAGCTGAAGATAGTCGATGATTATCAGATCCAGGCCGTGCTCCAACTTGAACTTACGGCACTTACTTCTGAGTTTGGAGATGGAAATACCCGGGGTGTCGTCGATGATGAGTCCTGAAGTACCCACAATATCGCAGGCTTCCACCAGCCGCTCCCACTCTTCGGGGCTGAGCCTTCCTGCTCTGAGCTTTGAGGCATCGATCTGGCCTTCCAGTGCAAAAAGACGGTTAACCAGCTGCTCATTTGACATCTCAAGGCTGAAGATCGCTACGTTCTTGTGCTCCTTGAAAGCTACATGCTGAGCAATATTCAGTGCAAAAGCAGTCTTACCCATGGAAGGGCGCGCCGCAATAAGGATCAGATCTGAATTCTGAAGTCCCGAGAGCATGCGGTCGAGATCCGCAAAACCCGTAGGTATACCGGTAATGGCTCCCTCCACTTTGGATGCCGCCTCTATCTTCTTTATCACATCCACCGCAAGCTTCCGAATGGGCTTGTATTCCGTCTGTTCTCTGTCCTGAAGAAGTCCGAACACCGCCTTCTCGGTGCTGTCCATGACCACTTCCACCGGATCCTGCCCGCTGTAACAGCTGTTGGAAATGGTATCCGTAATTCTTATGAGTTTTCTCAGCAACGACTTATCGGATACGATCCGGGCATAAGCCTTCACGTTAGCCGAGGTGGGAACCGTATTCATGAGATCCCTTACAAACTCAAGACTTGCGACCTCCGGTGCCACGTTCTTTGTGGTAAGCCTCTCCTTCAGGGTGATCAGATCCACTGGCTTGCCTTCCCTTTGAAGTTCCTGCATAGCCTCGAAAATCACACCGTAGGACTTGTGATAAAAATCCTCCGCCGTTACGATTTCCGCCGCTTCCCCTATGGCTTCGGCGTCAAGCAGCATGGAACCGATGACTGACTGTTCTGCCTCAATGCTGTGGGGCATCACCCTTTTGATAATCTCTTCTCCCATCACAATACTCCTTGGGGGATACTATTTCTGTTCAACGACCTTAACTGTAAACTCGCCGGTTACTTTTGGGTGGAGTCTGATCGCCACTGTGTGGGAACCGACCTCCTTGATGGCATCCTTGAGAAGCATTTTCTTTTTGTCCAGCTCATAGCCGCACTGATCCTTAACTGCCTGAGCAATCTCCTTTGCGGAAACAGAGCCGAATACTTTACCGCCGTCACCCACCTTGATTCCGACTTCAACGGTACACTCTTTTAACTTATCTGCAAAAGCTTTCGCCGCTGCCAGCTCCTCCGCTGCAACCTTCTCATTGTTGGCCTGCTTGAGTTTCAAATCGTTAAGGTTCTTGTTGTTGGCCTCGATTCCCAGGCCCTGGGGAATAATGTAGTTTCTGGCATATCCGTTGTTAGCCTCGATGATATCGCCTTTTTTGCCAAGTTTCTTGACATCCTGCAGAAGAATTACTTTCATCAGATTTCTCCTCCTTCTATCATTTCATCCAGCGTGTCCTCCAAAAGCTTTATTGCATTGTCCATGCTCACGCCTCTCAACTGCGCTCCGGCGGTACTCATGTGTCCGCCGCCGCCAAGCCTCTCCATCACCAGCTGAACATTGACTTCATCGATGGAGCGCGCACTGATATATATACTCTCTTTGTACTTGGTGAGAACAAAAGATGCCTTGATTCCGCAGATATTCAGCATCTCGTTGGCTGCCTGAGCTCCTACAATGGTGGGAGATTCCACCTTCTGAGTCTCCGGGAACACTGCAATGGCAAAGCTCTTGCGGTAAATATTTGCTGCGTGAATGGTCTCCGCCTTGGCCTGATAGGATTCCACATCCTCCCGGAAAAGCTTTCTGACTCTGACCACATCCGCACCGCTGGCCTTAAGATAGGCCGCCGCCTCAAAAGTTCTCACTCCGGCCTTGGTCATAAAGTTGTTGGTATCAAGCATGATTCCCGCAAAAAGACAATCCGCCTCCGCAGACTTGAGCTTGATATTGTCATCAATATACTGAACGATCTCCGCAACCATCTCACTGGCTGAGGAAGCATAGGGCTCAATATAGGAAATGTATGCGTTGTTGACAGTCTCCTCTCCCTTTCTGTGATGATCGAGAACCGCAACTTGTCTTACTTCATAGATAAGGTCGGGACACTGGGTGTAGTTGGGACGGTTTGTATCCACGATCACCAGAACCGTATTGTCATTGACCTTGTCCAGAATCTCCCGGCTTCTGACGAAAAGATCTTTGGGATAAGACTCGTCGGAAGTGATCCTTCTCACAAAAGGCTTAACGGAAGCAGTCACATCATCCAGCACGATGTGCACCTTCTTGCCAAGGCTTACAGCGATTCGATAGATACCCATGGCCGATCCCAGAACATCCACATCGGCGATCTGATGGCCCATTATGATGACCTTCTCACTTCCGATGATAAACTCTCTTAAGGCCTCCGCCTTAACTCTGGCCTTTACTCTTGTACCCTTCTCAGTGTGCTGAGTCTTGCCGCCGAAATAACGGATTTTATCCTTGTCCTTGACAACCACCTGGTCTCCGCCTCTGGCAAGAGCCATGTCAATGGCACTTCGGGAGAATTCATAGCTCTGCTGAAGAGTATCACAGTGCATGGCAAGACCGATACTCAAAGTAGCTCCGATATCGTTTCCTACCTGGATCTTCTTGACATCCTCCAGAATGCCAAAATGCTCCTTCGCCAGCTGTTCATAGTATTTCTGCTTGAAGATGATGAAATACTTGTCATCTCCCATCTTCTTGGCAATGCCGTCCACATTCATGACATACTCAATGACCGACCGGTCAATAAGCGCGGCAAAAAGAGACTGACCGTTCTCCGGAACATCGTCCATTACCTCATCGTAGTTGTCGATATAGATAAGTCCGGTAACCAGACGTTCCTCCTCGGTCTTACGGATGTATGTATTAAGCAGAGTCTCATCAAAAAGATAAGCTGCATAGAATTCTTCCCTGGGGGCCTTAATCTCCGACTTGGGGGTGGGAGTTCCGTGCTCATCCACGCAGCAGATCTCGATCCGGTAATCCCGATCTCCATACTGGCAGGTGAACTCTCTGACGGCATCATAGTAGGTGGGAAGCTTGTCCTTTGTGATCTTCGGGAACATATCAAAGATCGTCAGGGTAAACTGTGAGTTATCCCCGGAAACCTCCCTGAAGGCCTCATTCATCCAGATGATCCGGCCGGAGGACACCATCAGCGCGTAAGGAATATTCAATTCTCTGAACAGCTTATTCTGAGCCGATGCGTAATCTTCCGCAAACTCCACCAGTTCGGCGTAGGCCATCTCCTGGTTGCGCCGATACCTGTTCCAGGCAACAAGAAGATATACTAATGTGAATACGAGAAATGCGGTACCGGTCTTCGGTCCCCGCATATATCCCAGAACCGTGCAGACGGCAGGTGCCAGAGCTGCATAAAACGGCCAGGTAATGTAAAAATGAATCTGTCCTGTGACTTTAGGCTTTCTATTCATTTCCTTATCTCCAGATTTAGCAAAAGCCAGACCCCGAAATCCGAAGTCTGGCTCGCAATTAGCACTTATTAGTCCTGTACATACGGCATAAGAGCAATGTGGCGTGCACGCTTGATAGCTACTGTGAGAGCTCTCTGGTGCTTAGCGCAGTTGCCAGTAATTCTTCTGGGAAGAATCTTGCCTCTTTCAGAAACATACTTTCTTAATTTAGCTGTATCTTTGTAATCTATTTCGTTGTTTTCTTTACCACAGAAAACACAGACTTTTCTTCTTCTGCGGGGCATTCTTCTTCTTGCGCCGTCTGCTCTGCTTTCCTTATCAAAAGCCATGATCGTAAACCTCCTTACGTAATTTAGCTGCTGTCTTATGAGATTATCATCAATTAATTGAATGGAAGTTCTTCATCTATTCCGTCGGGAATATTCATGAATCCATCACCGGGGTCAGATCCCATGGAGAATCCGCCGTTAGAACGGCTCTGCTCTCTCCTGTAGTCATCGCTGGAAGACTTGCTCTCCGCAAACTCCTGCTCCTCAACAACTACCTCAGTTACATAAACTCTGCGTCCCTCGCCATTCTCGTAGCTTCTGGTCTGAATTCTTCCGGACACGGCAACTCTCATTCCCTTGCGGAAATACTTCTCAACAAACTCACCCTGCTTGCCAAAAGAAACACAGGGAATAAAATCTGCTGAGGGCTCGCCGTCTCTCTTGAATCTTCGGTCACAGGCCAATGTATATCTGGCAACTGCTACCGGACTGTCACTCTGTGAATAGCGTACCTCGGGATCCTTTGTGAGACGTCCCATTAAAACAACTTTATTCATCTAATAACCTCTTTCCTACTCGGCGTCCTGTCTTACGCACAGGAAGCGGATAACGTTATCTGTTATGCGCATACGCTGTTCGATTTCGGAAGGAACTGTAGAATCAGATTCGAAATGGATGAAGTAATAGTAACCTTCCTTCATCTTCTGGATTTCATAAGCAAGCTTCTTCTTGCCCCATTCATCCACGTCAGTAACTGTACCTCCGAAACGGTCAATATAACCCTTAACCTTCTCGATTACAGCTGCGCGAGCGTCATCCTCGATCTTTGCACTGACAACGACTGCTAATTCGTATTTGTTCATGTCCTTTGCACCTCCTTATGGTCTATTGGCCCCGTCTATTTCTATCCTGACGGAGCAAGGATAATGTATCACGGATATAAATTGTAACATAATTGAAACAACAACGCAAGCAAAAAGCAAAGCAAAAAGCCTGCTATATTTTATAAATAACGCAGGCTTTTTATTGGTCAATATTACCTGAACTCAGCCGTTAAAGTCTCTAGAACTCAGGCATTGATATAGTTTGAAAGTCCGAGGATCTTATAGTATCCGGCTACCGCACCCTGGTCTTCAACGCCAACGCACTGAGCCGCGTGAACTGCCGCCTTGCCGAATACGGGTACCATGTCTCTGGTTGCCTCAACACCGGCCTTAGCTGCCTCAAGTGCCGCGCCGATAACATCTGAAAGAGATGCCTCAGGATCTGCCTCCGCCTTGGCAGCTGCGGCGTTGGCAGCAGGAAGGATCGCATCATAGATGGTTCTCTGTCCGACCTCACACTTGCCTCGCTTCTGTACGCCGGCTGCAAAGCCCACAAGGTACTTTGCCAGCTCAGCTCCCCCAAAAGCGGTAACACCCTTTAAGGCCTTGCCTCCCTCCATCACACCGGTGGACATGAGGAATCCCATTGTAGAGGGAACGAGAGAAGACATCTTCATTCCGGCCTTCATAAGGAGTTTTCCGATATCTCCGGCAGCACCATCTGCTTCCGCTCTCATAATATCCGGCAGCGCTGAGTAACCCTTGCTCATGGTAAGTCCCAGATCACCGTCTCCCAGCTTTGCATCCATGGCGCAGAGCTCGTCTTTCTTTTCTATAAAAAGCTTCCCTACTTCCTCAAAAAGCTCAGGAATCTGTGCAAATTCAATCTTATTCATTATCAATTCTCCTGACTTGATTATTTCTGGCAGATGAAAGGTGTGTTGACGGGATAGTCAACATACTCTTTGAGTTCATCATTGAGCTTGCAAAGGGTGATGGACGCGCCCATCATCTCCATAGAAGTTGCATACTCACCAACCTTGGTCTGGTAAATCTTAACGCCCTTGTCTGCAAGAATTTCTCTGATATCGTTGGAGAGAATGTACAGTTCCTCAATGGAGGAAGCGCCGAGACCAT
>JAQYAH010000002.1 GCA_029227635.1 Clostridiales bacterium | reverse complement strand
AAGGAACTGTCCTGGAATCTGTCCCTGGCGCCGGATGTGGTGGGGTTGTGTGATCCAGACAAGTTAGAGCGGGTGTTTGACAATCTGCTGAGAAATGCGGTCAATTACAGCTACAAGGGCACCAGCATCTCCATCGTGGCAAGGGAGGTTGGAGACTGGATTGAGATCGAGTTCAGTAATACCGGAGATACGATACCGGAGGAGAATCTGAAGACGATATTTGAGAAATTCTACCGCATGGACTCCGCCCGATCCTCGGAGACGGGTGGTGCCGGGCTTGGTCTTGCCATAGCAAAGCAGATCGTGGAGGCCCACGAAGGTCGTATTACCGCCATGAGCCAGGACGGAGAGACCAAGTTTATCGTGGTGCTCCCTCAGGAAGAGAAGGAAGCCCGCAAGAAGAAAGAAAAAGAACTCCAGAAGAAAATACGGGATGCAATCAAGAAAGAAAAGATCCACGTTCAACAGTAACGGAAGGTGAGATTATGAGACAGTGGCCGAAGAGTTTGTTAAACCACATATACGCCCACAGAGGATATCACGACAAACCTCAGATTCCGGAAAATTCTCTGCCGGCATTCAGACGGGCGATTGAGAGAGGCTGGGGGGCAGAATTGGATGTACATCTGCTTTCAGATGGAACCCTGGCGGTTTTTCACGATTCTGATCTTCAAAGGTGCACCGGTGCCAAGGGTAATATCGAGGACCTTAACGTCAGATCTCTGAAGGAGCTGAGGCTCGAGGGCACCGACAACAGTATTCCTCTTTTTGATGAGGTGCTGGAGCTTTTCGAAGAGAGCGGCTGCCCCCTCATTATTGAGCTCAAGGCGGCAAACAACAATCACAAGGCCCTGGCCAGGGAAGTGTGCCTAAGACTTGATTCCTACCGGGGAGATTTTTGCCTGGAGAGTTTTGACTTCAGAGTGATACTGGAGATCCGGCGCTTCAGACCGGAATTTATCAGAGGCCAGCTGGCACAGAACTATTTCAGAAGCAAGGAGAATATTTCGGGGCTTTTGACTCTTGCACTTACCGGTCTTTGGTCCAATGTTCTTACCCGGCCGGATTTTATCGCCTATAAGTTCTCCGATCGAAATGAGAAGCATGTGAGAAAGGCTGTGGATAAGAAGGGACTCAAGGAAGTGAGCTGGACCATTCGGACCAGGGAGGATTTTGACAGGGCGATAAAGTGGGGATGTATCCCGATTTTTGAAAAGTTTGATCCGGAAGAAAATGAAATATAGACATAACAAGGGAGTGCCGTTTTGGCACTCCCTTTTCAGAAAAAAGATTAATCTGCGTTGCTGAGGTCTTCTCCGTTGTTGTACTTCTCCACGATGGCCTGGATCCTATCGAAAGGATCAAGAAGGCTTGAGATGGAACCGTCGTGATTGAGAGTATCAATAATGTAAGCGATGTACTTGGACATATCACAGCTGATGTGATAAGGGCGGGAGAGAACCGCTTCACTCTGGTAAGTGAGGTTGGTGGTGAGGATGTAGTCAAAAAGACCTTCCTCATAGGCCTTGTCAAAGCGCTCCATTCCGCTGGTGAAAAGACCGAAGGTGGCAGCCAGGAAGATTCTTCCCGCTTTGCGCTTCTTGAGTTCTCTTGCCACATCGATCATGGAATCACCGGAGGAGATCATGTCGTCGATTACGAAGACATCTTTGCCCTCAATATCCTGACCTAAGAATTCGTGAGCCACAATAGGATTGCGGCCGTTCACTACCTGAGTGTAGTCACGTCTCTTGTAGAACATACCCATGTTTACACCCAGAACACTTGCCAGATATACGGATCTTCTTGTAGCACCTTCATCCGGGCTGATGGTCATAAAGTGATCCTTGTCCAGCTTGATGTCAGGTACTGTGGAGAGAAGTCCCTTGATGAACTGATAGGTGGGGCGCACCGTCTCAAAGCCGTGGAGAGGAATCGCGTTCTGTACCCGGTCATCGTGAGCATCGAAAGTGATGATGTTGTTGACACCCATCTGAACCAGCTCCTGAAGGGCCATTGCACAGTCGAGAGATTCTCTGCCGCCTCTGCGGTGCTGACGGCTCTCATAGAGGAAGGGCATGATGACGTTGATGCGTCTCGCCTTGCCTCCGGCAGCAGCGATAACACGCTTCAGATCCTGGAAGTGGTCATCGGGGGACATGTGATTCTCATATTTGTTGATGCGGTATGTCATGCTGTAGTTGGTGACATCCAGCATAATGAATAAGTCATTGCCTCGAACAGATTCCTGAAGGGCACCCTTGGCTTCGCCGGTACCGAATCTGGGAGTCTGGGCCTTTACAAGGAAGCTGTCCTTGCAGTAGCTGTGATAAATGGGATGCTCAGGGTGCTTGCCATTGTCACTCTCAGCTCGCTCTCTGCGCCACTTAACGAGATACTCATCCACCTGCTTACCCAGGTCTTTGCAGCTGTCAAGGCAAACTATGCCAAGAGGTCCAACGGGCTGTTTAGAGTAGTCTTGATCCTGTCTTTTGAACATCAGATAATCTCCTTACTAGTTGTGTCATATTGTTTCTGAACCCGAATATCATCACCAACCAGCTTGATCAGCACGAAGTTGTTGAGGATACGGGAAAAGGTTCTCTCTGAGTAAACCGATGCGATTTTACCAAACTCCAGGTTGGTGGAGATGATGATGGATCGCTGCTTTAGGTTCCGCTCGTTCAGCAGGGCAAAAAGCTCAGAGGAGACGAAAGAGTTAGTCATCTCAGAACCGAGATCATCGATGATCAGAAGATCACACTCTCTGATCACCCGGGTAAAAGGCCCGGACTTCTCGCTGCTGAATCTCTCATCTGCCAGCTTCCGGAAAAAATCATGGGCGCCGGCATATATCACGCTGTGACCTCTGTCCATGAGCGCCTTGGCGATGCAGTTGGTGAGGAAAGTCTTGCCGGTTCCGGTCTTGCCGTAAAACAAAAGGTTGTTGTAAGACTCGCCAAACTTATCCACAAACGCTTTGGAAGTGGTGACCGCCTGCTCATAAAACTCCCGGGCACTCTTTCCGGTGGTGCTGTCTATGAATCCGGGAGAATGGTATCTGAAAGACAAAGTGTCAAAGTTTTCGCTGTCAAGGACCTTGGAAAGTCCTGAATCATTGTAAAGAAGTTCCGCCAGAGCCCTGTTGTAGCAGCTGCATCTCGCTCCCCTGTAAAAACCCGTGTCTTTGCAGCGAGGGCACTGATATACCGGATCCAGATAGTCGGCTCCGTAGCCATACTTCACCAAAAGCTCTGCTCTGGCCTTTGAGAGCTCGTCAATTCTTCGGTGAAAATCTCCGCTTTCTGTGTCTTTGTTGTTGAAAAGCCGGCTCGTGGCTTCCTCTACCGACACGGAGGAGATCGCTTCATCAATGGCTCTGATATCGGGATGAGCGTTATGAACCTCCGCCCTTCGGCTTTCGGTGAGCTTAAGCCCCCGGGATCTTCGCCTTGAAAACTCCCGCTCTATGGAATCGTAATGCATCATATCAAGAGACATGTCAGGCTCCTTTAATCAAGCTTGCTGGACTCTAGAATCTTCTTCTCAAGCTCCGCATAATCGTACTCTCGGGGTTCGAAGTTGTTGAAAGAATTGTTCGTCCTGACAGGAGCCTTGGGTTTAACAGCTCCGGCTGTTCCGGAATTCTTCTTCCTGGCTTCGTGTTCCTTGTCCAGACGCTCCACATCAGAGAGGGATCTGACCCCGCTTTTGACCCAGGATCTCAGGATGGAGTCCGTGTATTTGAAGCTGGGCTCATGGATCTGATTCATGGTACGGTTGATGGCTTCGATTATGATACCGGGTTCAAAATGGTACTCATAGAACCACTTGTCCATATATTTCTGCTCTTCTGCGGCCGGATTGCGTCCGGAAATACCGTAGGCCTTCATTATAGAGTATCGTTTGCGGTTAAACACTTCAACCTGTGTTCTGGCCTTCTCAGCGGTATCTATTCCCGCCTTTGCCCACTCAAAGCCGACTTTCTGAATGTAGCTCCGGTTCTTGTGGTCGTTGGTGATACAGTAATCCAGAAGATAATCCAGAAGATCCACAGAGAAATTCATGCTGTCATAAAAATACAAAAGCATGTCCGTCTCCGATGCGTTTAAGGGTCTTCCGTAGTAGGCCTGGGCAATATAGAGAATCTGCTCCACTTCCGGGTTGGCTGACAGTTCCCGGCGCTTGGCTGCGGTCACTCGGACTTCCGGAACAGTCTCCTTTGAGCTCGCGCTTCCGATTTCGGAAGAAACCTGGGCAGCCTGGGAAGACTTAAGGCCGGAAGCCTCTGTCTGTTTAACAGGGACTGCCTGATCAGACTTTGAGGGAGTCTGGGAATCGACCTCTGAAGAGATTCCCGGTTCCAGAAAAGTGAGTCCGATAAGCTCCTTGTCGGAATCATACTCCGGCTCCAGAAGTCCCTTCTTCTTCCAGAAGTTGAGGGCTCTTCTGATATCCCTGGGGGAGCTGTTGAGCCTGTCGATAAGATCCTGAAAACTAATCGTAACGGAAGGATCCATATAGAGCCTCAAAAGAGAGATGTAAACTTTCACATACTCTCCGTTGGCCTCCGGCATGTACTCATCTATAAAGTTGTTGGAAAGCACCGTGATCCCGGAGGGGATCCGGCTGCTGAAACTGATTTTCTTCATGGCAACCCCTTGTGCTGAAAAGGACAGCCCGTTAAGGGATCAGGCGGAGGGAATCAGCACTTCTCTAAAAGTTCCTCTCCGATCTGAACAACATTGCCTGCGCCCATGGTGATCACAAGATCTCTGTCCTTACAGTTGGATAAAATATACTCTTCGATTGCTTCAAAGCTGGGAAGATAGATTGCATCTCCTCCGGCCTTGTTGACTTCCTCCGCCAAAAGTTCAGAGGACATGCCGAGGGTATCGGTCTCCCTTGCTGCGTAAATGTCGGCCAGGATCACGTGGTCGGCAATAGTGAGAGCCTGAGCAAATTCCTTGAAAAAGGCCTTGGTCCTTGTGTAGGTGTGAGGCTGGAAGATGCACCAGGTCTTGTTGTGGGGATAACGTCTCGCGGTCTTTAAGGTTGCGGTTATCTCCGTGGGGTGGTGTGCATAGTCATCGATGATGGTGAATCCGCTGCAGGTACCTTTGTATTCAAATCTGCGGTCTGTGCCGGTGAAATTCAAAAGACCTTTCTTGATGGACTCCATGGGGATGCCAAGCAAATCTCCCACTGCGATGGCCGGGAGAGCATTAGAGACATTGTGTCTGCCGGTTACGCCAAGACCAATGTGAGCGGTGACCTCTCCGTTCTTAACCAGATCAAAAGAGCCCCGGGCAAATTCATCATACTTGATGTTGATGGCACTGTAGTCATAACCTTCCCCGATACCGTAGGTTATGATCTTCATGTCCAGATCCTCCACAAAGCTGTCGAAGCGGGGAATCTCACCGTTGATAATGAGGACACCTTCCTTCTCGGGAACCCGAAGGGCAAACTCGTGGAAGGAGTGGCGGATATCTGCCAGATCCTTGAAAAAGTCCATGTGATCCTCTTCAATGTTCAGGATTACTGCGATTCTGGGATAAAAATTCAGGAAGCTGTTGGTATACTCACAGGCCTCCGTGATAAATGTCTCGGAATTTCCGACTCTTACGTTGCCTCCGATGGATTTGAGGACACCTCCCACAGAAATAGTGGGGTCCATCTCGTTCTCCAGAAGAATCTCTGACATCATGGAGGTGGTAGTGGTCTTGCCGTGAGTTCCGGAAACTGCAATGGAATCCTTATAATTCAGCATGAGCTGACCGAGAAATTCAGCTCTCGAAAGGACTGGGATCCCAAGGCGTCTCACCTTACAAAGCTCAGGGTTGTCTTCGTGAATTGCAGCTGTATAGATAACCAGATCAATGTCTGAAGAAATGTTGGCCGCTGACTGACCTATAAAGATCCTGGCTCCGATGCTTGCCAGATGGTCTGTGAGGGCACTGGCATTGTTGTCTGAGCCGGAGACTGTGAATTTCCGCGCGAGAAGGATCTCGGCCAATCCACTCATGCTTATTCCGCCGATTCCGATAAAATGCACGTGAATCGGATTCTTGAAATCTACGTAATACATATAATTCTCCTTCGAATTCCTTAAATAGCATGTAAAGATATTATAAGGGTATGGGGAGAAAAATTAAAGGCTTTTTTGGGTTGACCCTCTTTTTGGCAGATGTTATGCTAAGGTCTAATCACTTAGAAAACAAGGGATTTTTAAGAAAAGAGGTAGATTGGATTGTTGAAATATATTCTTCTGGTTGCGGGCTTTGTGTGCCTGATCAAGGGGGCGGATTTCTTCGTGGAAGCCAGCTCCAGCATTGCCAAGCTTCTCAAGGTTCCGTCTCTGGTCATCGGTCTTACGGTGGTTGCGTTTGGCACCTCTCTTCCGGAGGCGGCAGTGAGCATCAGTGCTGCCATGAAGGGGCAGAATGCTCTGGCAATGAGCAATGTCACCGGCTCCAATATTTTTAACCTTCTTATTGTATTGGGTGTGTCCGCACTTTTCATGGGACTTACCGTGGATGATGACCTCCTTAGGAAAGATTTTCCGGCATCGGTACTCATGACGGTCCTGGTTCTGGTTCTTGCCACCGGCTTTTCTTTAAAGGCGTTTAGGGGAGGCGGAGACTATGTCCTTGGTCGTCTTCAGGGCGGAATCATCCTGGTGTGTTTTATCGCTTATCTGGTGATGATTGTTTTGGCGGCCTTAAAGGCAAGAAACCTGATGGAAGGCGATGAGGATTACAAGGTCCTCTCCCCGGTTAAGACCGGTGTGCTTCTTGTCGTGGGTATTGCGGGAATTGCCCTTGGAGGCAACCTGGTAGTTGACAGCGCTACTGACATCGCCCTGGCTTTTGGCCTCAGCCAGAACTTTATCGGTCTCACCATTGTGGCCATGGGAACTTCTCTTCCTGAGCTGGTCACCTCCATTGTGGCCTCAAGGAAGAATGAGAATGACCTGGCAGTGGGCAACGTCGTAGGCTCAAACATCTTCAATCTGGGATTCGTTATTGGTTCGGCAGCAGTTATATCTCCGGTGGCGGTGGACGGAAATGCCTGTATCGACCTGGTGATCCTGGTCGGCATAAGCGTTCTCTGCATGCTCCTTTCCATTACCGGGAAGAAGATCGAGAAGAAGGAAGGCATTATCATGCTGATCACCTACGCTGTGTTTTTTGCATATATCTATACGAGATAAGAACCGGTGCAGAGAGCCCTTTTAGTGGGCGCTCTGCATTGTTTTTTGCAGGGATACTATGATATAATCAACAGATGGAAAATTATCAATTATTTATATAAAGGAGAAGGAAGAATGGCAAAAGAAAAAAAGTTTGTAGAAGCCATTACATCAAGAGATGAGGATTTTGCCCAGTGGTACACTGACGTAGTCAAGAAGGCAAAGCTCATCGACTACACCAGCGTTAAGGGCTGCATGGTATACCGTCCCAACGGTTATGCGATCTGGGAGGAGATCCAGAAGGATCTCGATGCCAGATTCAAGGCTACCGGAGTTCAGAACGTATACCTTCCGGTGCTCATTCCCGAGAGCCTCCTCCAGAAAGAGAAGGACCATGTGGAGGGCTTTGCCCCTGAAGTGGCCTGGGTAACTCACGGCGGCGGTGCAAAGCTTGAGGAGAGAATGTGCATCAGACCCACCTCAGAGACTCTTTTCTGTGAGCACTGGGCTAAGGTGGTTCAGTCCTACAGAGATCTCCCCATGGTATACAATCAGTGGTGTTCCGTTCTCAGATGGGAGAAGACCACAAGACCCTTCCTTCGCTCCAAGGAGTTTTTGTGGCAGGAGGGTCACACAATGCATGCAACTCACGAGGAAGCTGAGGCCAGAACTCTCCAGATGCACAAGGTTTACGAGGACTTCATCAGAGAGGACCTTGCTATCCCCTGCATCGTAGGACGCAAGACCGAGAGCGAGAAGTTCGCCGGCGCGGAGGCAACTTACACCATCGAGGCACTTATGCACGACGGCAAAGCCCTTCAGTCTGCAACCAGCCATTTCTTTGGCGACGGTTTTGCAAAAGCCTTCGGTGTGCAGTTTGTAGATAAGAACAATGAGCTCCAGTATGGCTTCGAGACTTCCTGGGGACTCTCCACAAGAATTATCGGCGCTATCATCATGGTGCACAGTGACGACAGCGGTCTGGTGCTTCCTCCCAGAATCGCACCCACCAAGGTGAGAGTAATCCCCATCGCTCAGCAGAAGCCCGGGGTTATCGAGGGGGCAAGAGAGCTTCTCGCCAAGATCAGAGAGGCCGGCTTCACTGCCGACATCGACGAGACTGACAAGATGCCCGGCTGGAAGTTCTCCGAGCAGGAGATGGTTGGTATTCCTCTTCGTGTGGAGATCGGCCCCAAGGATCTGGAGAAGGGTCAGGCAGTCATTGTAAGACGTGACACAAGAGAGAAATACTTCGTGGCTCTCAATGAGATTACTGTAAAGATCGGGGAAATCCTTGAGCAGATGCAGAAGGATATGTACAACAGAGCCGAGGAATTCCTCAACTCTCACATCGACACCGCAGTTACAATGGAAGAGATGATCACCAAGTTCGACACCAACCCCGGCTTTATCAAGGCTATGTGGTGCGGTGACGAGAACTGCGAAGATGAGATCAAGGCACAGACCATGGGTGCAACAACCAGATGTATTCCCGAGAAGCAGGAGCATCTTTCAGATGTCTGTGTTTGCTGCGGCAAGCCTGCAAAGCATATGGTTTACTTCGGTAAAGCATATTAGAATACCAAGGAGAGTCAGATGGTTATTGAATTGCCGTCAAACGTCAGAAAAATAATCGGGCAGATTGAGGAGAAGGGCTTTGAGGCCTACGCTGTGGGCGGGTGCGTCAGAGATTCGATTCTCGGAAGAAAGCCCATGGACTGGGATATTACGACAAACGCAAAACCGGAAGACATCAAGAAGATCTTCGGTCACACCATAGACACGGGAATACAGCACGGAACCGTTACGGTGATGCTGGGAAGAACCGGCTATGAGGTTACTACCTACAGAACGGAAGGCACCTATCTGGATCACCGGCATCCCTCTGATGTGGAGTTCGTATCGGAACTCTCGGAGGATCTAAGGCGCAGGGATTTTACCATAAATGCCATGGCCTACAATGAGACCAGAGGACTTGTGGACCTTTTCGGGGGAATCGAAGATCTGTCAAATAAAATTATTCGCTGTGTCGGAAAGGCAACAGACCGCTTTTCTGAGGATGCCCTCAGGATGATGAGGGCGGTGCGCTTTTCCGCTCAGCTTGGATTTGAGATAGACAAGGACACCGAGAACGCAATCTCGGAGCTTTGTCCGCAGATCGATGCAGTAAGCCGGGAAAGGGTCCAGACGGAACTTCTTCGGCTTATTTCTTCGGAAAATCCTTCTTTTTGGGCGGCGGCTTCCCGAACCGGGCTTGGCCGGCAGATTCTCCCGGAATTTGAGGACACTTACGATCCCGGGGATCCTAAAAGCAAGGGAGCCCTCTCCCTTCGGGCGCTTAAGCTGGTGCCGGACACCAAAGGGTTCAAGACAGCAGTTTTTCTATCCGGGATACGTCCTTTTGAAGGAAAGAGCCGGGAGCAATCGGTAAAAAGCATTTTAAGGCGACTTAAGTTTGACAACGATACCATAAAAAGAGCGTCAACTCTGGTGGGAATGCTGGACGAGAACATTCCGGCGGATTCCTACGAGATCCGGCTAGCCATGAGCCGCCGGGGAAAAGTCTTTTTCCCGGATTATCTGAAAGTCAGAGAGGCCCTCAACAAGGCGGGGCTTTTCGGGGAGGATCCCGAGGAGATAAAGCGCTTAAGAGAGATGAAAAGAATCTATGAGCTGTCTGAGAAAGAGCATTGGTGCACTTGTATCGGAGAGCTTAAGATCGGCGGGGGTGAACTGAAGGCCCTTGGCTTTTCCCAGGGAAAAGCAATGGGGGATGCCTTGAAGATCCTTTTGTCGGAAGTGCTTAAAAATCCCAGCCTCAACGACGAAACGATTCTGCAAAGAAGAGCAAAGGAGATTAGAAATGAACTATCTTGAAGCTTACAGAGAGTGGGTAGACAATCCGGGACTTGATCCTTTGATGCGGGAGGAGCTCCTTGGCGTTAAGGATGAGGATGAGATCAGGGATAGGTTTTATACGGAGCTGGAATTTGGCACCGCCGGCCTTAGAGGTGTGATCGGCGGAGGCCTTAACCGCATGAACATGTACACCGTTAGAAAAGCTACCCAGGGCCTTGCCGACTACATTAACGAGCAGAAAAAAGGAAATCGGGGAGTAGCTATCGCCTACGATTCCAGACACATGTCTCCGGAGTTCGCAGATGAGGCGGCTCTTTGTCTTGCGGCCAACGGAATCAAGGCTTATGTGTTTGAATCCCTGAGACCTACACCGGAGTTGTCTTTTGCAGTGAGACATCTGAAGTGCATTGCCGGCATCAATATCACCGCCAGTCACAATCCTCCGGAGTACAACGGCTACAAAGTTTACTGGGAGGACGGAGCGCAGATTGTTCCCCCTCACGACAAGGCTATCACCGAAAAGGTGCGAAGCCTGGATGTTTTTGAGTGCACTGCTTCCATGGACAAGGAGGAGGCCATTAAGGCCGGACTGTACGTCTCCATAGGGAAAGAGGTGGACGACGCCTACATGGAGGAGATCCGAAAGTGCGTCCTACGTCCGGAGGCAATAAAGAGCTGCGGAGGGGAGCTTAAGATCGTGTACACCCCGCTTCACGGCACCGGAAATCTTCCCGTTCAGAGAATCCTCTCGGAACTTGGATTTGAGCATGTGTATGTAGTTTCGGAACAGGAGAAGCCTGACGGCGGCTTCCCCACAGTGAGCTATCCAAACCCGGAGGCGGCGGAGGCCTTTGAACTGGGGCTTGAGCTTGCGAAAAAGGTGGATGCCGACCTGATTCTTGCCACCGATCCGGATGCGGACCGGCTGGGAGTCTATGTAAAAGATGACAAGGGAGTCTACCACGCCCTTACCGGCAACATGTCAGGCTGCCTCATTGCGGAGTATGAGATCGCTTCCCGTAAGGAGAAATACGGTCTTCCGAAGGACGGAGCCCTCATCAAATCCATTGTTTCCACAAACATGGCCGATGAGATCGCAAAAGCCTACGGAGTTGAGCTCATCGAAGTTCTCACCGGCTTTAAGTACATAGGCCAGAAGATGCTGGAATTTCAGGAGAGCGGCCGGGGAACATATCTCTTTGGCTTCGAGGAGAGCTACGGCTGCCTGATCGGAGATTATGCCAGAGACAAGGATGCGGTATCCGCAACCATGGCCCTCTGTGAGGCGGCTGCCTATTATAAGACCCTGGACAAAAACCTCTGGGATGCTATGCTCATGCTTTATGAAAAGTACGGATACACCCGGGAGAAGGTCTTTTCTGTGACCAAAGCCGGAGCTGAGGGCAAAGCGGAGATCGAGGCAATGATGACTCGGATCAGGGAGTCAAACCCCAGGGAGATCGCAGGCTTTGAGGTAAGAGCCTTCAGAGATTACCAGGCGGGAACCATCACTAACTTCACAACTTCAGAGGTTGAACCCACAAACCTTCCCAAATCCAACGTACTCTACTACGATCTCGCGGATGGAGGATGGGTCTGTGTCAGACCTTCCGGCACCGAGCCCAAGATCAAATATTATCTCGGGGTAAAAGGAAGTTCTTTTGCAGATGCCGACGAAAAAGCGGAATTATTGGAAAAAACTCTCAAAAGCTGGTCTTAAGAAAATATAAAACTTGTTGATATTTTATTGACAGTGAAGAGTTCTTTCGCAATAATGTTGTTGTATGTGGTTTTAGGTCTTATATATATGAAGACTTGACGATTAAAATAGAAGAATGATTATTGGTTAGGGACAGCCAAGAATAAGGAGGATTACTATGAATAAGACAGAGCTCATTGCAGCAGTAGCAGAGAATGCAGGCCTTTCCAAGAAGGATTCAGAGGCAGCTATCAAGGCTTTAACTGAGGTGATTACAGATGCACTTAAGTCCGGCGATAAGGTTCAGCTCGTTGGCTTTGGAACATTTGAAGTTTCTGAAAGAGCAGCAAGAGAGGGAAGAAATCCCCAGACAGGCGAGACAATGAACATTGCAGCTTGCAAGGCTCCTAAGTTCAAGGCCGGCAAGGCTCTTAAGGATGCAATCAACGCATAATCGAACAGAGAATCATCACCGGGAGAGCGAACAGCTTTCCCGGTTTTAGAATACGGAAATAATAAATGAGATTAGATAAGTACTTAAAGGTATCTCGACTCATCAAGAGGCGCACCGTCGCCAACGAAGCCTGTGATGCGGGAAGAGTCTTTATCAACGACAAGCCGGCTAAGGCTTCCGCCCAGGTCAAGGTGGGAGACGTGATCAAGGTTCAGTTCGGCACCCGGGAAGTGAAGGCAGAGGTCCTCATGATCAAGGATACCGTCAGAAAAGAAGAAGCAGAACTCATGTACAGAATGCTGTAGATGAAGGCTTTGGGAGTTGTTGATTTATGGCAGGTAAACAGACCGGGAAGAAGGGTCGTTCTTCCAGAAGGAGAAAACGCAGAGGTGCCACTCTGACCATAGTTGTCATGTTTATTCTTGTGGGGGTCATTGCTTTTGCCAGCTTCAGGTTATACCAGAAGAAGCAGGAGAATGCGGCGAAAATTCGGGAGCTGGAGGAGGATCTGGCTTCGGAGCAGGCGAGGTCTGAGGAGATAAGCGCTTACGAGGTCTATGTCAAGACGGACGAGTGCATTGAACAGATTGCCAGAGACAGACTGGGACTTGCGTATCCCAATGAGATCATACTGAAACCTGAAGAATAGTCAACTAATGTCCGCCGGCTCGGTACAGAGTCGGCGTTGCTGTTATTAATGCCCTATGAGAAGAGAATTGTTGACCCGAATAACTGAATACTGTTCTCAGAACTCTCTTTTTTCCAAGGGGGAGAGGGTTATCATCGGCCTTTCCGGAGGCCCGGATTCCGTCTTTTTGCTGAACTTTCTGAGAGAGATTCAAAGAGAGATGGAACTTGGACTCTTCGCAGTCCACGTGAACCATGGCATCAGAGAGAGCGCAGCGAGAGACCAGGCTTTCTGTGAGAAATTATGCGAAGGCCTTGGCATACCCCTTCGAGTTTTTAGCTTCGATGTCCCCGGAATCGCCGAAAGCCGGGGCGAATCGGAGGAAGAGGCGGGACGAAATGTGAGGCGGGAGGCATTTGCTCTTGCCAAAAAAGAATTCAAGGCGGACAAGATCGCCCTGGCCCACCACCTGAATGACCGGGCGGAGACTGTCCTTTTGAATCTGATCCGGGGAAGCCACGTAAAAGGACTTCGGGGAATCCTGCCCATAAATGGGGAATATGTGAGACCGCTGCTTTACATCACAAGAGAGGAGATCCTCTCGGAACTGAAGGCGGAAGGGGTGGATTTTTGCATCGATGAGACCAACGAAAGCCGGAAGTACACCAGGAATCGGTTGCGAAACGAGATTTTTCCGGCACTGGAGAGGGATTTCAACCCCAATGCAGCAGCTCACATAGCGGCGGCGGCGGACTCCGTCAGCAGGCTCTTTGAATATGTGGAAAGGGCGGCAGGGGAGGCTTTTTTAGGCTGTGCCGGGGCCATTCCGGAAGGGCTTAGTCTTGACATTCCAAAGCTTTTGGAGATGGAAGACGTGATTCGGGAGGAAGTTCTCTACCGGGCGCTGGGAGAGGTGGCCGGTAGCCTAAAGGACCTGGAGACGGTTCACGTGAGAAAGCTTAAAGAGCTGGCGTGTGGCCGGACCGGGCGAAGGCTGGATCTGCCTTATAATGTGACAGCCTCAAAAGAATATGACAGGCTCCTTTTGGTGAGAAAGTCGGAGAAGAAGGCCTTCTGCGGCATGGAGGGGCGTTTTGAATACGAATTGGTGGAGGTCAGAGATGAGGCTCACAGGGAGAGCCTCAAGGCCAAAAACGAATATACGAAATGTTTTGACTATGATATAATCAAGGGTGACCTATGCGTAAGAACGAGGGCCCCGGGGGACTACATGATAGTGGATGACCTGGGACATCGCAGGAAGCTTAAAGATTACTTCATAGATGAGAAGATCCCCAGAGATGAGAGGGAGGCGATTCCCCTTTTGGCAAAAGGCAGCAACATTCTCTGGGCGGTAGGCTATCGCACAGGCTGCGGGTGTCTGATCAATTCTGACACGAAGCGGGTACTGAAAATCAGTTTCAAGGAAGGGAAGACGAATCATGAGCGAGAATATTAGAGTTATGATCCCTGAAGACGAAGTCGATGCCAGAATCAACGAGCTGGGACGAATTATCACCGAAGAAACAAAAGGAGATGAGCTTCATCTTATCTGTGTTCTCAAGGGCGGTGCCTTTTTCATGTGTGAGCTTGCCAAGAGAATCAACAAGAAGGTGACGCTGGATTTCATGTCTGTGAGCAGCTACGGTGCCGGAACCTCCTCCAGCGGAGTGGTTAAGATCGTGAAGGATCTGGACGAGCCTTTGGAGGGCAAGGACGTTCTCATCGTAGAGGATATCATCGATTCCGGACGAAGTCTTGCCTATCTTGTGGAGATCTTGAAGAGCCGGAATCCCGGAAGACTCAGAATCTGCACACTTCTGGATAAGCCGGATCGCAGAGTGATCCCGGTGAACGTGGATTATGTGGGCTTTAAGATCCCTGACGAGTTTGTTGTGGGCTACGGTCTCGATTATGCCCAGTGGTACAGAAATCTTCCCTATATTGGGGTTGTTGAAGGAGTAGAATAGTTGGAAAGAAACAATAGCAGTAATAGAAACACCGGTCCGATCCTGATGGCTATGATTGTGGCGCTGATTTTTTTGGCAATCTTCAACGGCAGAGGCGGAACTGCCGCCGAAGATTACACAATGAAGGCCTTCAGTAAGGATCTTAGCAAAGGAACCGTAGAGAAAGTAGTTGTGAGCCAGAACGAGGAAGTGCCCACCGGCGATCTCAAGGTTACCTTAAAGAATGAAGAGGATACCCGAATCCTCCATGTTACGGATGTCAACGAAGCGGTAAAGCTTCTTGAAGATGAGAATGTGGACTACCTTGTGGAGGACGTTTCCTCCGATGGCTGGATTTCCACCGTCATCATCGGGCTTGGAATCACCGCCCTCATGACCATAATTCTGATCTTCTTCATGAACCGCAACGGCAATTCCAATGCCAAGGCCATGAGTTTTGGCAAAAGCAGAGCCATCAGAGCTGACGAGAAGAAGCAGAAGGTCACTTTTGACCAGGTGGCAGGTCTTGCGGAGGAGAAGCAGGATCTGGAGGAGATAGTTGATTTCCTCAAGAATCCCAAGAAATATATTCAGCTGGGTGCGCGAATTCCCAAGGGAGTGATCCTTGTGGGACCTCCGGGAACCGGTAAGACTCTCCTTGCAAAAGCAGTGGCCGGAGAAGCGGGAGTTCCCTTCTTCTCCATCTCCGGATCGGATTTCGTGGAGATGTTCGTAGGTGTGGGCGCATCCCGTGTCAGAGATATGTTCGCCGAGGCCAAGAAAAATGCCCCCTGTATCGTCTTTATCGATGAGATCGATGCGGTGGCAAGACGCCGTGGTACCGGCATGGGCGGCGGTCACGACGAGAGAGAGCAGACTCTTAACCAGCTGCTTGTGGAGATGGACGGCTTTGGTGTGAATGAGGGCGTCATCGTCATGGCGGCAACAAACCGTGTGGATATTTTGGATCCCGCGGTGCTTCGTCCGGGACGTTTTGATCGAAAGGTAGTGGTTTCCCGCCCGGATGTCAAGGGCAGAGAGGAGATCCTCAAGGTACATTCCGGTTCCAAACCCCTTGCGGAGGATGTGAACCTTGCCCAGATCGCCCAGACCACCGCAGGTTTTTCCGGTGCAGACCTGGAGAACCTCATGAACGAGTCAGCTATCCTTGCAGCAAAAGACAACCGTCCATTCATCACCCACGATGACATCAACCGAGCTTTCGTCAAGGTGGGCATCGGTAACGAGAAGAAGAGCCGGGTGATCTCAGATAAAGAGAAGCGCATCACGGCTTATCACGAGGCGGGTCACGCGATCCTTTTTCATGTCCTTCCCGATGTGGGTCCTGTGTACAGCGTTTCCATCATTCCCACAGGAGTGGGAGCGGCAGGTTACACCATGCCCCTTCCGGAAAAAGACGAGATGTTCTACACCCGGGGCAAGATCCTTCAGGAGATCGTTGTATCTCTGGGAGGCCGGGCATCGGAGGCACAAATCTTCGGAGATATCACCACCGGAGCTTCTCAGGATATCAAGCAGGCGACTTCTCTGGCGAGAGACATGGTCATCACCTACGGTATGTCCGACAAGGTGGGACTTGTCTGCTACAACGATGACAGTGACGAAGTCTACATCGGACGGGATCTGGCCCACGCGAGAAGTTACGGCGAGGAGCAGGCTTCCGTTATCGACGGTGAGATCAAGCGCATAATCGACAGCTGCTACGAAAGAGCTCAGGAGCTTCTCCGCAAGTATGAGAAGCAGCTTCATGAGTGTGCAGAGCTTCTGCTCGAAAAGGAGAAGATCGGACAGGAAGAGTTCGAGAAACTTTTTGAGGGCCTGGAGACAGAGACTGAAGTAGGAATTTAATATACTAGAAGGTGGATAACTTTGAGAGTTGGTATTATTGCACAATTCACCACCATGTTTTTTGTGAAGTTTGTGCAGACTTCGCCGGCGATAGATGCTATTATAACACTCGTAGATGTTAGTTGCATCTTCACTCCCATAAAGTAATACCTTCTCTCAAAGAACAACCTTAGGGTTGTTCTTTTTGCGTACACTACAAGCGGTGCCTCCTCACAATCCCCCAACCACGGGGGAGCTTGCTCACCGAAGAGGTTGGGGGATTGTGAGGAGATAGCGCGACAGCGCGACACTCCCATCCCGAGGGGATGGGGGTGAGGGCACCTCTTGAATGTAGTAAGTGAGGCGACAGCGCGACACCCCCATCCCGAGGGGATGGGGGTGAGGGCACCGCTTGAATGTAGTAAGTGAGGCGACAGCGCGACACCCCCCTCCCGAGGGGATGGGGGTGAGGGCACCGCTTGTATGTAGTAGGGAAGCGACAGCGCGACACTCCCATCCCGAGGGGATGGGGGGT
>JAQYAH010000001.1 GCA_029227635.1 Clostridiales bacterium | reverse complement strand
CAGGAGTGGCATGGGCAACTTTTCTTTGTCAGGGAGTCAGCTGTATTTTGGCAATAACCGTAGTCTTTTTTCGCCTGAAAAAAATAGAGACATCAGATAGACCTACTGTCTTTGATGTCTTATTATTTAAACAATTTTGTACTATTGCTATTCCAAGCATCCTTCAACAAAGTTTTATTTCCATAGGAAATATTATTATTCAGAGTGTAATAAATGGCTTTGGAGCAGGTGTAATTGCTGGCTATTCTGCCGGTGTAAAACTCAATAATCTTGTTATTACTTCGTTTACAACACTCGGAAACGGAGTTTCAAACTATGCATCTCAAAATATCGGTGCTGGAAAAATGTCGCACATATCTGATGGCTTCAAAGCTGGACTTAAGCTCGTATGGGGTCTGTGTTTACCACTTTGTCTTTTGTATATGATTTTTCCGCATGAACTACTAAGATTCTTCCTTAAGAGCCCATCCAGTGAAGCTTTACACTCTGCCACAATGTACTTAAGAATCCTTGCTCCATTTTACTTTGTGGTTTCGACAAAATTAGTTGCAGATGGAATACTTCGTGGTGCCAGCATGATGAACAAGTTTATGATTGCCACCTTTACAGACTTGATTCTTCGTGTAGTTCTTGCTTTTCTTTTATCAAAAACAACTCTTGGTTACATAGGTATCTGGACTGCATGGCCAATTGGCTGGTGTACTGCAACCTTTTTATCTATTTACTTTTATTCACACGGTCCCTGGAAAGATCCGTTTAGAGCCTAAGCTGATTCATAAAATCTTAGTTTAATCGCTCATCCGGATCAAATCGGATGTTGAGATTTACCCCTCTGGATGCTATAATACACCCAAGCCAATTGATATTATCCGCAGGGGACAATCCCGTGTTATCACGGCTGATAACATTTTGATAACAATAGCTGTGATACTCAGGATAATATGGATACCATAAATAATCAGAAGAATAGGAATACATATCTTCTAAACAAAACTATTTAAGAAATGGGTCCTGTTGTAGAATACGAATAAAGTCACAAAACCCGAAAGCGTTGAAAATTCAGCGCTTTCGGGTTCTTTTTATGAGTCGTGACCCTGTTGAGCTCGCGAAGCGTGCGAGTATTGTATCATATCTGACACTTCAACGATCTTTCCACCAAATAAAAGAAAAGCCTCCAAAAAGGAGACTAAAGCAAAAAAATTCTTTCTTTCATGCTCCTATATTACCACAAAACGGCCGATTTTTCCAGTCTGTAAATCCGTAGATCCAGGTGCTATAATTAGGCACTATTTCGGAGGGAGTGATGATCAGGATGGATAAAAACTGGCTTTTGGAACTGACAAAAAGCAATGCCCCGGAGGTGATTCTGGATACGAATCGATACACTAACCGGTTTGGGCTCACCCTCACTAGAGAAGATGCGGAGCTGATTCAGGAAAGCCGCAGGGAGGTCCTTCAGGAGCAGAGGAGAGTGGAGTTCGGGGAGGGGATTGCCCCGGAGCTCATTAAGGAGTTTTGTGATTCCGATTACCTGGATCAGAGCAATTTTGCGGAGACGATCATTCAACTGCAGGAGATTTTTTACACATATAAAAATGAGCTGGGAGACGAAGTCACCGATGAGGAACTTCTCCGGGTAATGAGAGAACTTTTTGAGAGCCGGTGCGGCGGAGACCTGGAAATGCTCTCAGGAACCTGTCTCTCGGACTTTTCCATAAGTATGAGAGACCCCCAGAACAGGCGTGAGGGGGAGGAATCGCTATGAAGTACAGACCCGAACAGCTGATTCCCCTTGTGGCAAGGCTTTCCGAAGAGTACACCTCGAAGCAGAGCACTTCCGTGAGCTATGAGCGGGCACAGCAGCTTATGGAGGCGGTGATTTTTTGCCTGGATCATGCAGGGGAAGCATCGGAGGCCGGACTCATGACGGATAAAGAGCTCTCTGTGGAATGGCTCGACAAGGCGGGAGTTCTGGCACTGGAGGAGAAGACGAAGCAGGCGCTTGAGGATTGGAATCGGCTCATGGAAGGATTTTCCGATTACGGAAACAGGTGTCTTTTTGATACGGCAGTGAAGGGGATTCCCGAGTTTTTCAAATGGTACGATATCAAATTTGACCCCCAAAACTATATTCTGACGCTGGATTATCCCATACTCAGGGATCTCTCAGGGCTTTACGGAGTGGACCGGATCTTCGAGTACATCAGGTGCCTTGAGTTTGAACAGCGGATACTTGGCAGGTTTCCTTTTGGGGCGGTGGAGAGTCTTTTGTCGGAAGGCAAGGGAAATCGTAAAAGCCGTATCGAGAATCTCTGGGAGGAAGTGATGACCCGGATAGGTTCGGAGATGGTTCTTAGTAAGAGAACAGATTCTATGGGGCTGGAGGCGGAACTTGTGAGGGGGCTAAAGCTTTTGCTTCGGAAGGAGGATCCTGAGGATATGAGGGATTACTTAGGTATCGGCGTGAAAAACGCCGCCCTCAGAGTGAGTATCCGTCACTCCAACAGTGGAAAAACTCCGGAAAATCCCCTATAATGTGAGAAGCAGTAAGCAAAAAGGAGAAACCGGATGTTCAAGGAGAATCTTATAACCCTGAGAAAAGTCAAAAATCTCTCCCAGGAGGAGCTGGCGGAGAAGATCGGCATTAGCCGTCAGACCCTGTCCAAATATGAGACCGGGGAATCGCTGCCGGATATTGAGAAGTGCCGGCTTTTGGCGGAGATCCTGGAGGTCACACTGGACGATCTGGTAAAATATGACTCAGATAAGGAAGGGCTTATGATTCCGCCAAAGGGGAAGTACGCATTCGGAGTGGTTCGGCTTTTAGAGAACGGACAGATTGAGATCCCCCTCAAAGCCAGAGAAGTTTTCGACTTAAAGCCCGGTGACCGGATCATAGTTCTCGGGGAGGACGGTCAGGGACTTGCCCTGGTGAAAGAGCAGAATTTCATGAATATGATCAACTGGACCCTGGAGGGAAGATAGATTTTTTCTTGCCGGGAAGAGATATTAGAGATTGGGAAAAAAGACCCGGTCTCTTTTTTTTGTTGACAAAAGCTTAACTCTGCACTATTATTAATTAAAAATATAAAGCTAAATATATTTAACTAAATTTATTTAAGGAGAGAAAAGACATGTTTGAACAGATAAAAGAAATCATTGCAGAGACAGTAAGGATTGACCCTGAGAAGATCACTCTCGGAGCAAAGCTTTCCGACGACCTGGGAATCGACTCCCTGGATGCAGTTGAGGTCAGCATGGCTATTGAGGAGGCTTTTTCCATGGCTATTGCGGAAGAGGCTCTCGGAGAATTTGTCACTGTTGAGGACATTGTGAAATATGTAGAGGCTAACAAGTAAGAGATGGAGATCAGAGATGTTTACGAGATCATGTCCCGGTTTGAGGGGTCAGCCCTCTCAGAGATGAAACTGGAATTCCAGGGACTATCTCTGTGCCTCAGAAAAGAGGGGGAGCCCGGAAGGGATCCTTTTGTCAGAAAAGAGAAGCCGGAACCGGTTTCTGTCCCTGCTTCAAAGACAGGGCTTAAAGAGGTGAGAGCTCCCCTTGTGGGAATCTTCTATCGGGCAAAAGCTCCCGGGGAGGAGCCTTTTATCAAGGTAGGAGACCGGGTCTCAAAAGGAGATGTGATCGGAATCATTGAGGCCATGAAAGTGATGAATGAGATCACCGCCGGGGTCGATGGCATCGTGGAGGAGGTTCTGGTGAAGGACGAGGAACTGGTAGAGTACGATCAGGTGCTCTTAAAGCTTTCGTGACGGAGGATAAGAATGTTTAAGAGAATTCTGGTGGCCAACCGGGGAGAGATCGCCCTCAGGATAATTCGATGCTGCCGGGAGATGGACATTGAGACGGTGGCAGTCTATTCCGAGGCGGACAGAGAATCGCTTCCGGCGATACAGGCAACTTATGCCGTCTGCATAGGTCCTGCAAAAGCCGCCGACAGCTACCTGAATCAGGAAACTCTTATTCAGGTGGCTCTGCAATATGACTGTGATGCTGTGCACCCGGGGTACGGATTTTTGTCGGAAAACCCGGAATTTGCTGCAAGGTGCGAGGAGAACGATCTTGTGTTTATTGGTCCTTCCGCTGAGGTGATTCGAAAGATGGGGGACAAGCAGGCGGCAAGAGAGCTTATGAGAAGCTGCGGTGTTCCTATCGTGTCGGGATCTGAAGGGATAATCAGCTCCGGAGAGGAAGCGGTATCGGAGGCAGAGAAGATCGGTTATCCGGTGCTAATAAAGGCGTCCGCAGGAGGCGGAGGCAAGGGCATGAGAAAGGCTTTTTCCAGGGAGGAGGTCATTCCTGCTTTTGAGACGGCCAAAGCCGAAGCTATCTCAGCTTTTGGAAACGGGGATCTCTACATGGAAAAACTGATCCTTGACCCCCGCCACATTGAGATGCAGATCTTAGCGGACAAGGAAGGAACCGTCCTTTTTCTAGGTGAGCGGGATTGCTCTATTCAGAAAAACAATCAAAAACTTCTGGAGGAATCTCCCTCAAAGCGCCTTACCGAAGAACGGCGCAAAGAGATGGGTGAGACCGCGGTGAGAGCCGCAAAAGCCGCCGGCTACAAAAATGCCGGAACGGTGGAGTTCGTCATGGATGAGGCGGGTCACTACTATTTCATCGAGATGAACACCAGGATTCAGGTGGAACATCCGGTGACGGAGATGCTCACCGGTATGGACCTGGTGAGAGAGCAGCTCCGGATCGCCGCGGGGCTTAGTTTACAGCTGTCCCAGGAGGACGTACCCATGACAGGGCACGTAATTGAGTGCCGCATCAATGCATTGTCCCCGGGAAAGGTGGAGTTTCTGCATTTTCCCGGTGGAAACGGGGTGCGGGTGGACAGCCACATCTACACCGGGTACGAGGTTGGTCCTTTTTACGATTCCATGATCGCAAAGATCATAGTCAAGGGAAGCAGCCGGCTCACAGCTATCAGAAAGCTGAGAAGGGCTCTTGAGGAGCTGGTGATCGAGGGGATCAATACCAATGCCGAGTTTATGCATCTGCTCACCTATCATCCGGAGTTTATCAAGGGAAACTACAATACGGGATTCTGGGGAAAAAACCATAAGACTATTGAATCCTGGGTCAAAGAGGGAGATTTCTGATGGATTTAGAGTCAATTTTCGCCAGGCGAAAAAAAGGCTGGGACCGGCTTTTGACCATAAGAAAGGAAAAGCCTTCAAAGGTAAATATCCGACCCTTAAGGCGGATCCGAATGATCGCAGACGATGGAAGCTTTAAGGAGCTTGACCGGGATCTTAAGAGCGGAAATCCCATAGATTTCCCGGGATACCCGGAGAAACTTAGCAAATGTATGGAAAGTACCGGGCACAACGAAGCCATAGTAACGGGAGTGTGCAAGATTAAGGGAATCAGGACCGCCATTGGAGTCATGGATCCGGAGTTTCTCATGGGAAGCATGGGAACGGTTGTGGGACAGAAGATCATACGCCTTGCAGACTATGCCGGGAGAAAGAAGCTGCCCCTTATTATCTTTTCCGCCAGCGGCGGGGCCAGGATGCAGGAGGGGCTTTTTTCCCTGATGCAGATGGCAGGTACCTCCGGGGCGATTCAGAGATTCAAAGATGGGGGAGGCCTTTTCATATCGGTTCTCACTAACCCCACCACCGGAGGAGTCAGTGCCAGTTTTGCCAGTCTTGGGGACATCATTATCGGGGAACCCGGGGCGCTTATTGGTTTTGCCGGGCCGAGAGTCATAGAGCAGACTATAGGCCAGAAGCTTCCCGAGGGGTTCCAAAGGGCAGAATTTCTCATGGAACACGGAATGGTGGACATGATACTTGACAGAAAAGACCAGAGGGAAGTTATCGGACGGATCCTCAGATTGCACAAGGCTTGAAGGAATAAGAGATGACACCATATGAGAGAGTCGCCATTGCCAGAAGCAAAAAGCGGCTGAAGATCACAGACTATATAGACAAGCTGTTCACGGAATTCGTGGAATTAAAAGGGGACAGGCTCTATCGGGAGGATCCTTCTATTCTTGGGGGAATAGCTTTTTTCCACGGACATCCGGTGACAGTCATTGGACACAGAAAAGGAAGGACCACGGAGGAAAACATCCGGTTCAATTTCGGCATGACCCAGCCGGAGGGCTACAGAAAAGCAGCCCGGCTTATGAGGCAGGCGGAGAAGTTTAACCGGCCGATAATCACTTTTGTGGATACTCCCGGGGCCTACCCCGGTATCGAGGCGGAGAGCAATGGCCAGAGCAATGCCATTGCAGAGAATCTGGCGCTAATGAGCACCCTCAAAGTTCCGGTGATCACCGTTATCACCGGGGAGGGGGGCAGCGGAGGTGCTCTGGCACTGGCTGCAAGCGACAGAGTCTACATGCTGGAAAACTCCGTCTACTCCATTCTTTCCCCGGAGGGCTTTGCCACGATTCTGTGGAAGGATGGAGAAAAGGCCCATGAGGCGGCCAAAATAATGAAGATGACGGCGGAGGAGCTTTTTGAGCTTGGGCTTATTGACGGGGTCATAAGGGAAGATAAGGATCTGTACCGAAGCCTTGATGTCATGCTGAGAAAAGAGCTGTCTGCCCTCTCAAAGCTCAAGCCTTCGGCTCTTTTGTCGGAGCGTTTGAAAAAATACACTAAGGCAGGCAGGACTTGATTTGAAAGGTATAAAAATAATCGCCACCGCAAGTGCGGCACCGGCGAACAGTTATGACAACGAGAAGCTGTGTACCATGGTGGACAGTGATCCGGAGTGGATAGAGACAAGAACCGGTATCAGAAACCGGCACATCTGTACCAATGAGAACGCAGTGTCCCTGGCGGTGGAGGCGGGGGAGAAGCTTTTTGCAAAAGCAGACATTGACAAAAGCCGGATATCCGCAGTGATAGCAGCAACTTCCACCCCGGAATTTGTTTTTCCCTCAGTGGCCTGTATGGCGGCTAAGGAGCTGGGACTGAGAAGGGAGATTTTGGCTTTTGACCTTAGCGCGGCCTGTTCCGGTTTTATGTACGCTTTGGAGACGGCCAGATGTTACATCGCCCAAAACGGGGGGATGGCTCTTGTTATCGGCACGGAAAAACTCTCCGGTATCATTGACTATACAGACAGGTCCACCTGTATTTTGTTTGGAGACGGTGCCGGGGCGGCACTCATTGAGAGCTCAGATAAGCTTTATCATCATGTGAGCGGCTGTGAGGCGGATATAAGGGCTCTTAGCCTGAAAGGTCCGGGAGATGGAGACAGATTCGTCCACATGGATGGTCATAGAGTTTTTCGCTTTGCGGTATCTATCTTAAAAGAGGTGGTGGATAAGCTTCTTTCAGACACCGGGCTTACCATATCGGAAGTGAACTACGTGATCTGTCACCAGGCCAACGCCCGGATAATCGATGCGGTGAAAAAGAAGTACCCGGGGCAGGAACACAAGTTTTACATGAATCTAGAAGAATACGGAAATACTTCCGCTGCCAGTATTCCCCTGCTCTTAAGCGAGATGTTCGAAAAGGGACTCTTGCGAGATGGAATGAAGGTGATCTGCGCCGGCTTTGGGGCAGGTCTTACCTGGGGCGGAACCTTAATGGAAATATAGGAGAGAGAAATGAAGCTGAATGAGATTCTGGGAACCAGGTACCCTTTTATCCAGGGAGGAATGGCAAACATAGCTACCGGAGAATTTGCGGCATCGGTGAGCAATGCGGGTGCCCTTGGCCTTATTGGTGCCGGGGGAATGAACACCGACATGCTGAGAAATGAGATAAGAAAAGCAAAAAGCCTCACAGACAAGCCCTTTGGTGTAAATCTCATGCTGATGAATCCCGCGGTGGATGACATGGCGGAGATGGTTATGGCGGAGGATGTGAAGATCATTACCACCGGAGCCGGAAATCCCGCTAAATACATCCCGGCCTGGAAGGAGAAGGGAATCAAGGTGTTCCCGGTGCTCTCCAGCACCCTTCTTGCAAAGCGCATGGAAAAGACAGGCATCGACGGTGTCATCGCCGAGGGCACCGAGAGCGGCGGCCATGTGGGGGAGATGACGACCATGACTCTTGTACCTCAGATGGTGGATGCGTTAAACATCCCTGTCATAGCTGCGGGAGGAGTGGCAGACGGAAGGCAGCTGGCGGCGGTCTTTGCCCTTGGAGCAGTGGGAGCTCAGCTTGGTACCTGCCTTCTGGCATCAAAAGAGTGTCCCATCCACGACAACTATAAGCAGGCGGTGCTTAAGGCGAAGGACAACGATACCATCGTCACTGGCCGAATCGGAGGTACTCCGGTGAGAGTTCTCAAAAACGAAATGGCCAGAGAGTATGTCCGCCGGGAAAAACAGGGTGCCGACAAGATGGAACTGGAGAAATATACTCTGGGATCCCTTCGCCGGGCGGTTTTTGAGGGTGACACCAAGACCGGTTCTCTCATGGCGGGACAGGTCTGCGGACAGCTGAAAGAAATCAGAACCCTGGAGGAAATCTTTGAGGACATGGTTTCAGGGTGTAGGTCGGTCTGTCACAGACTTGAAGGGGAGATCAATGAGAATAGGAAATAAAGAATTCGACCTTCCGGTGATCCAGGGCGGCATGGGAGTCGGAGTATCCCTTGGAAATCTTGCGGGAAACGTGGCAAAAAACGGCGGTATCGGTGTGATAAGCTCCGTCAACTGCGGATATAAAGAACCGGATTTTGAAAAAGATCCTTTAGGGGCAAATCTCAGGGCTCTTAAGAATGAGATTGCAAAAGCAAGGGAGATTTCAGAAGGAAACGGACTTGTTGCGGTGAATCTGATGTGTGCGGTGACCCATTACGAGGAATACGCAAAAGCCGCAGTAGAAGCGGGAGCAGACGCCATAATCTCCGGTGCCGGACTACCCATCAAACTTCCGGCATATACGAAAGATACAGGTACACTTTATGCCCCTATCGTTTCCAGCGGCAAGGCGGCGGATCTTCTTGTGCGGCAATATATGAGAAGGTTCAGCATGCTGCCGGACTTTTTTGTTCTGGAGGGGCATCTTGCCGGAGGACACCTGGGCTTTTCAAGAGAGGAACTGGAAAGCGGAAGTGCCAAAGACAACGCTACAATCCTCAAAGAGGTACTCGAGGTCACCGAACCCTTAAATATACCGGTCTTCGTGGCCGGCGGAGTTTTCACCGGGGAGGATGTGGATTACTTCATGAATCTCGGGGCAGCAGGGGTTCAGCTGGGAACCAGATTTAT